>NZ_JBHUZM010000068.1:0-40414 GCF_042667665.1 Streptomyces sp. NPDC057307
CCGGTGGACCCACGCCGACCTGCGACCGCGGAGGCTGCGGAGAGTGCGGGGTGCCTGGCGGAGCAGCCGTTCAGTGGCTGGGACCGCGCCCGCCGCCACGTCCCTTGTCTTCCCGCCCGGGGTCGTCGAACTCGACCCGCTCCTTGCGGACGTCGGCCGAGACTTCCTTCTGCTCGGTCACCTTCTCCGTCTCCATCCGCACGCGCTCCACGGGGACGGCCTCCTTACGGACGACCGCCTCCTCGGCGTGCAGGATGACCTCGGCCTCGGCGTTCCCCATCGGGGAGCGGCCGATGGTGCGGTCGCCCGGCTTGATGGGCTCGCGCACGATACGGACCTCTTCGTGGGTGACCGGCACAGTGGTCGTGACGTTCTCGGTCACCACGACCTTCCGGAGCCGTGCCCGGCCGGACTCGTGCTCCTCGGTGCCGACCCGGAGCCGCTCCTCCGAGCGCACCATTTCGTCCTCGCCGCGACCGGTGGCGGGAGTGGGCGCGGCCTTGGCGGTGTCGGGCCGGCCGGTGGTGCCCGCCGGGGCCGTGGCGTCGGTCCTGCCCTGGGCACCATTGCCGCTCGTCGTGTCACGGCCCATCGTGCTGTCCTTGGCGGCCTTGCCGGGCGCCGGGCTCATGCCCGGTGCCCCGCTGCGCCCGGAGGGGCGGGTGAGGCCGTAGTGGTCGTACAGTTCCTGCTCCTGGCCGACGTCGAGGTGCTCGTCGGCGTCCATGCGGGGGGCGTCCTTGACCAGTTCCTTGGCGTGCGGGACCTGGAGGCCGTTCGCGTCGCGGGTGGCGCCCGCCAGCGGCACGAAGGACTCCTTCATCCCGAACATGCCGGTCTTGACTGTCACCCACTCGGCGCGGCCCGTCTCGTTGTCCAGGTACGCCTGCTCGACAGTGCCTATCTTCTCCCCGGCTGCGTCGTAGGCGGTCAGACCCGTGAGTTCACCCACGTGGTGGAAGACATCGTCGGCTGCCATCAGTGATCACTCCTTGGCGGCGAGCCGGCGGGGTCCGGTATCCCCGCGCGTCGGCGGACTCGCGTATCTCCATGCGGCACCTGCTGACGGCGGGCGGCAACCAGGGGAAACGCCCCTTTGACCCGTCCGGGGGACAAAGGGGCGCCGCACGCGCACTGCTGGGCTCCAGGCAAATCGGTGGCCGGATTCAGCCATTCGGGTGACCCCTCGTACGGAGCGCTGGCCCGTCCTCACGCGTTGTGCATGTACGACGACGGAAAGGAGCCTCCCACGATGCCGGCTGAGCCGATCACACCGACGACACCGATACCCGTACCGACAGTGGCAACGACCGTGGCAGCGACCGTGGCAGCGACAGCGCCGGACCGGTCAGCCGTCGGCCGCCGCCGTCCACACGGCGGTGTCAGGGGCGATCAGGTCCCCCGCCAGGCTGTCGCTGGCGAGCAGCACGGCGCCGTCCGGCAGTGGCAGGGACGTGTCGGAGAGGTTGATCCGGCATTCGAACCGGCCCTTGCGGAAGGCCAGTTCGCCGTCGCGGGCGGGCAGCCAGCCGAACGACTCGTCGCCGCGGAAGCGGGTGCGTACGGACAGAGCCGTGCGGTACAGCTCCAGGAAGGAGTCGGGCCGCCCCGCCTGGACGTCCACCGCGTGATCGCCCCAGCCGTCCGGCTGCGGGAGCCAGCTGCCGCCCGGCCCGAAGCCGTGACTGCTGCCGGAGCGGGTCCACGGCAGTGGAATGCGGCAGCCGTCGCGGCCCTTGGTGGTGCGTCCGGTCCGCTCCCACATGGGGTCGCGCAGCGCGTCGAGGGGCAGGTCGGAGACTTCGGGAAGGCCGAGTTCCTCACCCTGGTAGAGGTAGGCGCTGCCGGGCAGGGCGAGGGTCAGGAGCGCCGCGGCCCTGGCCCGCCGGTGCCCGAGGGCGTCGTCCGGCGCGGGGTCGGTGCCGCCGCCGGAGAGCCAGGCGCGGTAGTCGATGCCCTGGGGAAGGGCGTAGCGGGTCCGGTGGCGTACGACGTCGTGGTTGGAGAGCACCCAGGTGGGCAGGGTGCCGACCGCGCGGGCCCCGGTGAGGGAGGTGTCGATGACCTTCCGGAACTCCTCGGCGTCCCAGGGACAGCGCAGATGGAAGAAGTTGAACGCCTGGTGGAGCTCGTCGGGCCGGGTGTAGAGAGGCAGCCGGGCCGCGCTGACCCCCGCCTCGGCCACGGTGATCCGGGGAGGCGCGTAGGAGTCGATGATCTTGCGCCAGGTCCGGTATATGTCATGGACCTCGTCGCGGTCCCAGAAGGGGTGGTCCTCACCCTCGGGCGGGGAGTTGAGGGAGGCGGAGTCGCGTCCGCCGGTGTCCCGCAGGGGTTCCACGAGGTCCTTGCGCAGGCCGTGGGCCACGTCGATACGGAAGCCGTCGGCCCCGAGGTCGAGCCAGAAGCGCAGGATCCCCTCGAAGTCGGCGAGGACGTCCGAGTTCTCCCAGTTCAGATCGGGCTGCTCGGCGGAGAAGATGTGCATGTACCACTGGCCGTCCGGGACCCGTGTCCAGGCGCCGCCGCCGAATTTCGACTTCCAGTCGGCGGGCGGCAGGCTGCCGTCCGGGCCCCGCCCCTCGCGGAAGATGAAGCGGTCCCTGGCCGGTGAGCCGGGCGGTGAGGCGAGTGCTTCCACGAACCAGGGGTGCTGGTCGGAGCAGTGGTTGGGCACGACGTCGACGATGATCTTGAGGCCCAGGCCGTGGGCGCGCCGCACGAGGCCGCGGAAGTCGTCGAGGGTGCCGTGGCGGGGGTCGACGCCCCGGTAGTCGGAGACGTCGTAGCCGGCGTCGGTCCAGGGCGAGGGGTAGAAGGGCGTGAGCCACAGGGCGTCGACGCCGAGGCCGGCGAGGTGGTCGAGCCGGTCCGTGATCCCGCGCAGATCGCCGATCCCGTCGCCGTCCGCGTCGGCGAAGCTCGGGACGTACACCTGGTAGACGACGGCCTCGCGCCACCAGTCGGGGGCGGGCCGTGCCAGCTGGCCGCGGGTGGTGTCGAGGGTGTTCGGGATCACGGGTGCCTCTCGTACTGAACTTCGGACCGGTCGTGCGTGTTACGTGGGTGTTTCGCGCGACGCTTGGTGCGACACACGAAGGACACCCTTTCACCGCCCGGCCCGGGCTGAAGGTCACCCGTTCAGATGGTTATGGAAGGGATGTCTGAGGGACACACAGGGAGGTCCGAGGCGGGTGGGGGTACGGGGCGCGAGGTACGGGGCGCGCGGCGCGGGCGGTGAAAGCCGATCGCGCGGGTAGCGGATGACAGACGAAGTCGTCTCGCACCGGAGGAGAAAACCCATGACGTCCTCACTGATCGAAGCCGTCGACATCAAGGCACCCGTGGCCGTGAGCTGGTCGCTGTGGCAGGACGTCGAGCGCTGGCCTTCCTTCCTCAGCCACGTCAAGCACGTGGAACGCATCGACGACTCCCTGTTCGCCTGGCAGGTCTCCCTGCCGGGCGCGGACAAGAGCTTCGTGGCGGAGCTCACGGAGGTCGTCCCCGAGGACCGCATCGCCTGGCGGACCTCGGAGGGGGTGCACCACGCCGGGGTGGTCACCTTCCACCGGCTCAGCGACACGGAGAGCCGGGTGACGCTCCAGATCGAGTACGACCCGCAGGGCTTCGTGGAGCGTCTGGGCGCGCTCACCAATCTGGACTCGACGCTGGCCAACTACGACCTCGGTGAATTCCAGCGGATGGCCGAGCACGAGGCGGCGCTGCTCGACCCGTCGCCACACCGCCGCTGACCGCTCGGGCGGCGGCCGTCGGGTGTCCGGGCCCCGGCGGTCGCGCCGACGTCCGGGCGGCGGCGAACTCGCGCTGGACGACGCACCGTTCGCCCGACGCGGCGGCTGCGGGACGCCGGTGGCCGCCGAGGACGTTCGCCGCGCCTCCGCGCGTCGACCGGTCGAACCGCCGGGTCAGTCCGCCACGGGGGCCGGCGCCTGGTCCGGGGTGGTGGCGGCGGCCTGTCCCGCGTGGGTGTAGAAGACGGACTTGTTCTGCTTGCTGCGGTGGGCCTCGGACTTGGCGACGAGCTGCTCCAGCGCGTTCCGCACCACATTGACGTTGGAGTTGCGCCGCGGGTGGTCCGCGATCAGCTCGGCGGAGATCTCCGCGGCCGAGCGCGGCTCGCCGTGCGCGGCCAGCAGCGTGCCGAGCAAGTGGGCGAGGCTGGGCTGCCTCTCGGCCGCTCCGGCCTTCACGGAGGTCTTCGCGGGCACCTTCGCGGGCGTCTTCGCGGGAGCCTTCGCCCCTGACTTGGCCCCCGACTTGGCAGGGGCCTTCTCGGCGGCCTTGCCCGGCGTCCGCGTCCCGCCGGACCCGGCCGCTGCCTTCGCGGAGCGCTTCGCCGTCCGCGCCCCGGGCACCTTCGCGCTCCGCGCGGCGTCGGGCCCGGCCCCGTTGGCGAACACCCGCTGCACGCCGAGGAGCAGAGCGTGGTCCCGCTCCAGGGTCGCCAATTGGGCCTGGAACGCGTCGATCTCGGCGCGGAGACGTTTCTGCTCCGCCTCGTTGCGCTCCAGATCACCGGCGACCTGGACCTCGTACTGCGACTGGACGCTCGTGAACTCGGTGACGGCACTGCCGGACATGAATGGCTCGCTTCCTATGGATGGCATCTGCGTGGCATCCCCCGGTTGTTCGCGATGGTACTTCCGCCGGCGGGCCCGTCCCACAGCCGACCATCAGGTAACACCTTGCTGAACCATGCGTGGTTGCTGGGTGGGCCCGGGGGGCAAGTGCACCTTGAGCGGCGATCTCGTCGCGACAGTCGAACGAGAGTGAGGGCCGGGATGGGTGACATGTGGGTATTCGCGGTCGAGTCGGGCCATGTGCCGGGTATGGACCTCACCGGATACAGCGTCCATGCGACCGACGGAACGGTGGGCAGCGTGGACAGACAGTCCGAGGGCTCACCGTTCGAGCACCTGGTGGTGGACACCGGGATGTGGGTCTTCGGAAAGAGTCTTGTCATTCCCGCCGGGCTGGTCACTTCGATCGATCCGGCCGGGCGGGTGATTCGGGTCGGCTGTACGAAGTCGACCGTCAAGGGCGCTCCGGTGTTCGAGCGCGATCACGACACGCGCGACCCGGCCTACCTGGGCGGCCTGAGCACTTATTACACCTCTTTGGTTACCACTTCCTGATACCCCGTTACGCACCAGCGCCCCCGGCAGGACGCTGCCGGGGGCGCTGGTGGACACGTGGTGTCCCTGGGACGAGGTGTCCTAGGCGGGGACGATGTTCTCCGCCTGGGGGCCCTTCTGACCCTGCGTGACGTCGAACGTCACCTTCTGGCCCTCCTGGAGCTCACGGAAGCCCTGGGTGGCGATGTTGGAGTAGTGGGCGAAGACGTCGGGGCCTCCACCGTCCTGCTCAATGAAACCGAAGCCTTTTTCCGAGTTGAACCACTTGACGGTACCGCTGGCCATGTGTCCTCCAAAGGACTCATAACGGTCCCCGCACCGTGCGGGAACCGGAGGTGATCGCCCTGGTCCTCAGAGACGTTGAACAGCCGAATCGCCCGCGACTGTGATCACGGGCGACAAAGTACTTCGGAACCACGACAGCTAGAACTGACGCTACACGTCTCCTCGCTTCCAGACCACAGAAACGATCAAGCGTGACGCCCGACAACACCCGCACAGTGCAGTGATCGCGCGCCGCGCGCCGCGTTATGTCCCCCGGGAGAGGGAAGCGTCCACGAATGTCCCCTGCCCGCGTCGCGTGTCGGAACTGTCGGTAGGCTGCGTGGTGATGTTCACCCCACAGGGCCCCACCCTTCGCGAACTGACCGTGCAGGCGCTCTCGTCGACCGAGCGCGGCTACGACCTGCTCGCCCCGAAGTTCGATCTGACCCCTTTCCGCACCCCGGACAGCGTCCTGGACGCCGTGGCCGACGCTCTCGGAGCGCTCGGGCCCTTCCGTGCGGGACTCGACATCTGCTGCGGCACCGGGGCCGGCGTGGACGTGCTGCGGGAGGTGTGCGTCGAGCGGGTCACCGGGGTCGACTTCAGCGCCGGCATGCTCGCCACCGCCAGGGCCGCCCAGCTGCCCAAGGAGAGGGCGCACGAGGCCGGTTCCGACGGGGACCGTACGGGCGGGGACCGTACGGGCGGGGACCGTACGGGCGGGCCCGTCGTCGACTTCGTACGGGCCGACGCCCGCGCCCTTCCCTTCCGCGCCGCCTTCGACGTGGCCGTGAGCTTCGGCGCGTTCGGCCACTTCCTGCCCTCCGAGCGGCCAGCACTCTTCACCAGGGTCCGTGAAGTCCTGCGGCCCGGCGGTGCTTTCGTCTTCCCGGTGCCCGCGCCGCCGCGCGTCGGCTCGCGGCTGTACTGGACGCTCTGGGGCTTCGACGCGGCGATGCGGGCGCGCAACGCCGTGTGGCGGCCGCCCTTCGTCATGTACTACCGCACCTTCGGGCTCACCAGCGTGGTGGACGAGTTGACCCGTACGGGCTTCGAGGTGGATCTTGTCGCGCTCGACGGGCTGGGACGGCTGCCGGACGGAAGTCCGCGCTGTCGCATGGTGGTCGCGCGCCGGCCGTGAGGCGCCGGGCGGCGGCGTCCGGTGGAGGCCGGTGGAGGCCGGCGGAGGCCCGGCGCCGGTCAGGCCGTCCGTCCGGGTGCATCCGTACGGTGCCAGGCCCAGCCCAGCATGACGACGGACGCGAGCGCGGCGAAGGCGCACCAGGTCGAGACGAACTCCAGTCGCCAGATCACCGCGCAGACCACGGCTCCGACCGTGACCAGGACGCCGAGCAGCCGCACCGTCCGGTCGCCGGAGAGCAGCAGCGCCCCGATGGTCGCGAGGAGATAGCCGACCACGACGATCTCCGGCTGCGGCAGGTGGACGGCGTATCCGATGGTGTGGCCGCGGATCTCGGCCGTGACGTCCCGGGTGGCGAGGTAGTACGAGAGCGCGCCGGCGGTGACGACACCGGCGGCGACCGGCACGACGAGCCGGCGGCGGGACCCGGGCGGTGAGGCCAGCAGGACGGCCAGGGGGATCCAGAGCGCCAGCAGGGGCATCGCGATGACGGCCCAGGCCGTGGTGGCGGGCCCCTCACCGCCGCCCGCGTCCCAGACGAGGGCCTCGACGATCTGGTGGGCGCCGAGGAGCACGGGCAGCGCGGCGAGCGGCACATCGTGGACACGGCGTACGCGAGCGACGCAGACCACTCCGATCGCGCTGATACAGATACCGGCGGTGAGGTCGGCGGTCGCGCTCCAGCACATCGCGTCATCCAGGGACCGAAAGGGACGGTGATGATGTGATCACCGCATAGCGATCCTGATCGTACGATTTCGAGGAGCGTCCGAGCGGGTGACACGACGGCGGCTCGCGCTTCGGGGTTCGGGGGTTCGGGGTTCGGCGTGACAGGTGAGGTCGACAGACGCACGGAGGGCCGACGGCAGTCCGTCGGCCCTCCGTGGTGAAGAGGTGAAGCTGTCGCCGTTGTCAGATCCGGCCTCCGGTCAGCCGGGAGAGGGGTCCCCTCGGCTTGGCCGTCCGGCGCCCGAGGGCGAAGGCGCCCCCGGCCAGGCCGACGACACCGGCGGCGGCTCCCGCCGACACGGCCTTCCGGTGCTTGACGACGGTCCACGCGGTGGTGGCCCTGGTGGCCGCCTTGCCCGCCGTCGACACGACGGCCTGCCGGCCGCTCGCCCAGCCGGCGGTGGCGGCACGCTTTGTCGCCTCGCCGGCCGATCGCACACCCGCTTCGGCGGACTTCTCGGCCGCCCGCGCGGAGGATTTGGCCTTCGAGGCCGCGAGCGCCGAGTTCGTCCTGGCACGGTCCACGGCGTCTCCGGTGGTCCGGAGCCCCTTGGAGGTGGCCGACTCGATGCTCGAACCGACCTTCGCCGCCGTGCCGTTCGCGTTCCTGTTCGCTGCGCTGTCCTCATTCATGAGGTTCGTGTTGCCGCTCGACGTGCCCTGAAACACGGGGCCTCGGCCCGGCCCCGGGGTGTCAGGGCGAGACCCGCCTCAGATGGATCGCCGTACTGGCCCAGTCGCCCGCCGGCAGCTCCAGGGGCAGTCCGTGCTCCGTCAGTACGGTGGCGTGGTGCGACACCCCGGTCGCCACGTCCCGGTAGACCGCCGCCGGGTCGAGTGCGGCGAGGCGGACGGGCAGCTCGGGCCTTCCCCGGCGCGGCGCCCGCTGCCAGGCGAGCACCAGGGTCTCCGCCCGGTCGGGCGACGTGTACTGCACGACCGTGGGCCCGTCGTCCACGGGCGCCCGCAGCCGGTGCTGGACACCGTGCTGCACCAGATGACGGACCTGCTTGTACGCGCCCACGAACCCGGCCGCCTCGGCGAGTTCCTCGTCCGACCAGTGGGTGAGGTCACCGCCGACGGCCAGTATCCCGGCCGTCGCGACATGGAAGCGGAAGGCCAACGGCACGGTCCGCGCGGTGAGTTCGTTGGGCACGTCGGTCACCCAGGCGGCCATGGTCGACGCCGGGTAGAGCTGGCTGTAGCCGTGCTGGATGCCGATCCGGTCGGCCGCGTCGGTGTTGTCGGACGGCCACGCCTGATCCGTACGGGACAGGATGCCGAGGTCGACGCGCCCGCCGCCGCCGCTGCACGCCTCGATGCGCAGCCGGGGGTGGTCGGCGCGCAGCCGGTCGACGACGCGGTAGAGGTTGTGCACGTACGCGCTCCACAGCCGGTCGTCACCGTCGGGGCCGTCTCCGGGGCCGACCTCGCTGAAGGACCGGTTCATGTCCCACTTGAGGAAGTCGATGCCGTTGTCGGCGACGAGCGCGGTGAGCCACCCGTACGCCCAGTCGGCGACGTCGTCCCGGGCGAAGTTGAGGACGAGCTGGTTGCGCAGTTCGGTGCGCGTGCGGTGCGGGAAGTGCAGGATCCAGTCGGGGTGCGCGCGGTAGAGGTCGCTGTCGGCGTTGACCATCTCCGGTTCGACCCAGAGGCCGAAGAGCATGCCGAGCCGGTGCACCTCGTCGGCCAGTGGTGCGAGGCCCTTCGGGAAGCGGTCGGGTGACGGCGTCCAGTCGCCCAGTCCGGCCCGGTCGCTGCGCCGGGCGCCGAACCAGCCGTCGTCCATCACGTACAGCTCGGCCCCCAGTTCGGCGGCCCGCGCCGCGAGGGTCAGCTGACGGTTCTCGTCTATGTCGAAGCCGGTGGCTTCCCAGGAGTTGTAGAGCACGGGGCGGATCTCGTCGGGGTGCGGCAGGACGTGCGCGCGGATGTACGTGTGCCAGGCCCGGCTCGCCGCGCCGAAGCCGCCCTCGGTGTACAGCCCGGCGAAGCGGGGTGTGGTGTGTGTCCGGCCGGGGCCCAGGCGCAGGGTCGTGGAGTCGTGCCCCGCGCCGCCGGTGAAGCCGGCTCGGCCGTCGGAGGTGCGCTGGGCGGTGATGCGCCAGCTGCCGCTCCAGGCGAGCGCGGCGCTCCACACCTGGCCGTGGTCCTCGCTCGCGGTGCCGTCGTCCAGCATGACCCACGGGTTGAGGTGGTGGCTGGATATGCCTCGTCTGCTGGTCAGTACGGTCTCGCCGAACGGCAGTGTCTCGCGTCGGAGTTGGGTCTCGGCGGCCCACTGTCCCGTGACATGGCCGAGCCGGTAGTCGGCGCGCGGCGGCAGGGTCCAGGCCGCCGAGTCGGCGCGCAGCACGACGATGTCGGTGTCGGTGCCGGTGTTGCGCAGGGTCGTCCAGCGTTCGACCACGTCGCTGTCGTCGTACACGCGGTAGTGCAGACCGATGCCGAGCGGGTAGTGCCGGTCGCGGAAGTCGAGGTCCAACTCGGTGGCCCCGTCGGGGGTTTCGCGGATGTGGTGGCCGACGGGCTCCCATTCGACGGCGCGGGTGCCGTCGGCGAACCGGACCTGGAGCGAGGGCACGCCGTAGCGGGCGCCGCCGTCGACGGGCAGTTCCTCGCCGACCGGCGGACGGCCCTCGAAGCTGCTGATCTCACGGTCCGCCGGGTGGGCCCGCGCGGCGACCTCCGCCGCCTCGTCGAGGGTCAGCCTGCCGCCCCACGCCACATGACAGGGCGCTCCGCTGCTGTCGATCCGCACCGCGTAGGAGGTGTTCGGGGTGTTGATCAGCCACAGGGCGGCGTCCGGTGCGCAGGAGATCTGGGGCATGGAGATCCTTACGTTCAGGGGCAGCACTGTGACGGCAGGTAGCCAATCCCGACCTTTGATCCGCTGTCAAGTGCCGTGCTTCAATAAACTTTTCCCTGGAGAGGAGATGATCAACTTCTACTTCGCAGGGTTCCTGCTTTTTTTATTGACAGAGGAAATTAACTCACCTACGTTTCCGGCCATGTCAACGACCGACCAGGTGGAGGCGTTTCCGGCGGCCACCCCCGCCGCCTCCTTGGTCTTCACCACCGTGCTCTCCCAGGGCCCGCTGTCCCGTGTGGAGCTGTCCCGGCGCACCGGCCTCTCGTCGGCCGCCGTGACCAAGGCCGTACGCCCGCTGATGGCGGCCGGCTACTTCGTCGAGGCCGCCGACGACAGCGCGCCGCCGGCCGTCGGACGGCCCGCCAACCCGGTCCGGGTGGACGGCGGCAGGGCCCTGTTCATCGGTGTGAAGGTGACGGCCGACGAGGTGATCGCGGTCCTCGCGGACCTGTGCTGCCGGATCCGGCTGGCCCGCCACGTACCGCTCACCGATCGTGAGCCGGGTGCCGTGATCGCCGTGATCGCCGAGCTGACGGCCGAGTTGCGGACGGAGGCCGAGGGCTTCGGGGTCCAGGTGCAGGGTCTCGCGGTCGCCGTGTCCGGTGATGTGGACCGGGCGGCCGGAGCCGTCCGCTACTCGCCGTTCCTCGACTGGCGGGACATCGCCCTCGCCGAACTCACGGCGGCGGCGACCGGGCTGCCGACCACGGTGGACAACGACGTGCGGGCGCTGACGGTCGCCGAGCAGTGGTTCGGCGCCGGGGTGGGACTCTCCAACTTCGCCCTGGTCACCGTCGGCGCCGGTATCGGCTGCGGACTCGTCGTCAACGGGAGCGTGGTCTCCGGGGCGCACGGGGTGGCCGGGGAGATCGGGCATCTGTCCATCGACCCGCGAGGGCCGCTGTGCCACTGCGGCAACCTCGGCTGTGTCGAGGCGATCGCCTCGGACTCGGCCATCGTGCGCCGTATCCAGCGCGACACGGGCGAGCCGCTGGCCGGACCGGCACAGGCGCTCGAACTGGCCCACGGTGGCAGCCCGGTGGCCCGTGAGGCGTACGCGGACGCGGGCGCGGCGATCGGCCGGGCGATCGGCACCGTGGTGAATCTGCTCGGCCCCGAGCGCGTGATCATCTCGGGCGAAGGACTCGCGGCGTACGACCTGTTCGCCGCCCAGATCAAGGAAGCGTTCTCCGCGACCGCTTTCAGTACCGCCGATCAGTGCGACGTGGTCACACGTCCGCTGCCGTTCGAGGAGTGGGCGCGCGGGGCCGCGGCCACCGCGATTCAGACCTTCATCGGGTCCGACACCTTCCAGGAGAAGCGATGACTCAGCAGAGCCGCATACCCGCAGCCGGTGGTCCGAGACGACGCAGCGTCGTCAACGGACTGATGGGAGTGGGAGCGGTCGCTCTCGCCGGGCCCACCCTGGCGGCGTGCGGCGGCGGCCCTCCCGCCGCCGACCCGAAGACCGTGACGTTCGGTTCCAACGGCGCCGACGCCACGCCCAAGAAGGCGTACGCGGCGGTGACCAAGGCCTTCACCCAGGAATCCGAGCTGAAGGTCAAGACCAACACGGTCGACCACGACACCTTCCAGAAGAGCATCTCCAGCTATCTGCAGGGCACCCCCGACGACACGTTCACCTGGTTCGCCGGCTACCGGATGCAGTACTTCGCGGAGAAGAAGCTGGCCAGTCCGGTCGACGAGGTGTGGGAGACCATCGGCTCCGGGTTCAGCGAGGCCGCGAAGCAGCTCTCCAAGGGCGCGGACGGCAAGTACTACTTCGTACCGCTGTACAACTACCCGTGGGCCGTCTTCTACCGCAAGAGCGTCTTCCAGGAGCGCGGCTACACGGCGCCGACCACATGGGCGCAGTTCGTCGCCCTGGCGAAGAAGATGAAGAAGGACGGGCTCTCGCCCATCGCGTCCGGTTACGGCGGCGGCGACAGCTGGTCCATCCTCGGTGCCTTCGACTATCTGAATCTGCGCGCCAACGGCTACGACTTCCACATGGAGTTGATGCGCGGCGATGTCGCGTGGAGCGACCGGCGCATGAGCACCGTGCTCGACCTGTGGCGTGAACTCGCCCCGTACTACCAGTCGGGCGCCGGCGGGCGCTCGTGGCAGGACGCGGCCCAGTCGCTGCTCGACAAGAAGTCCGGCATGGCCGTCATCGGCCTCTTCCTCGGCCAGCAGATCACCGACACGGCGCTGCGCGAGGACATCGACTTCTTCCCGTTCCCCGAGATCGACCCGGCGCACGGCATGGACACGGTCGAGGCGCCGACCGACGGATTCATGCTCAGCCGCAAGCCCAAGAACGCCGAAGGCGCCCGGAAGTTCCTCGAATTCCTGGGCAGCCCCGAGGCGGAGGGCATCTACATGGGCGTCGACCCGAGCAACGTCGCCGTCCACAGCAAGGCCGACACCAGCAAGTACAACGCGCTGCAGAAGAAGTCGGCCGAGCTGATCGGCGCCGCCAAGCACATCACCCAGTTCGGCGACCGGGACAGCGACCCGGGGTTCATCTCCACCGTCGTGCTGCCCGGTCTGACGCAGTGGCTCGGCCACCCGGACGACGGGGCGGCCACGCTGAAGAAGATCGAGTCGCAGCGCTCGCGCTTCTTCTCCGGCTGAGCCGGTCCCGACGCCGGAGACCCGCTCCCGCGAAGCCCGAGACCCGTCACACCCGAGCCGCCGCCCCGTCGACCCGCCTGAGGGACGCCCACCCCTATGACTTCCACACTCGAAGCACCGGAGGAACCGGTCACGCCGGCCCCGCCCGCCGTACCGGCCCGCCGGCGCAGGCCGCGCCGGCTCGGCCTGCGCGACCGGCTGTTCCTCGGCGTCATCGTCGGTATACCCCTGCTGGCCCTGCTGGTCTTCGTCTGGCTGCCCGCGCTCGCCTCGTTCGCGCTCTCCTTCACCAGTTGGGACGGCATCTCGCTGTCCGACATCGACTGGATCGGCTGGGACAACTACCGCGAGATCTTCACCAATTACCCGCCGTTCTGGCCGGCGGTCCAGCACAACGTCATCTGGCTGCTGTTCACCGCGCTGCTGCCCACGCCGTTCGGGATCTTCCTCGCGTACCAGCTCGACCGGAAGATCCGCTTCACCCGGATCTACCAGACCGCGATCTTCCTGCCCATGGTGCTGTCCCTCGCGGTGGTCGGGCTGATCTGGGAGATCATCTACAACCCGGACAACGGTCTGCTGAACGGCATCATCGGTGCCGCGTCGCCCGGTACCCACATCGACTGGCTCGGCGATCCCGACCTCAATCTGTGGGCCGTGCTCGTCGCGTCCGCGTGGCGGCACACCGGCTACATCATGATCCTCTATCTGGCCGGGCTCAAAGGCTTCGACCCCGCGCTCAAGGAGGCCGCCGCGCTCGACGGCGCCAACGGCCGGCAGACGTTCCTGCGCGTGGTCTTCCCCGCGCTGAAGCCGGTCAACATCGTCATCCTCGTCGTCACGGCGATGGAGTCGCTGCGCGCCTTCGACATCGTGTACGTCCTCGGCGGCGGCATCGGCAGCAAGCCCGGCATGGAGCTGCTCTCGCTCCTGATCACCGACAACATCGTCGGCGAGACCAGCCACATCGGCTACGGCTCGGCCATCGCGGTGATCATGCTGCTGGTCTCGCTGACCGCCATCTGCACCTTCCTCGTACAGAACTTCCGCAAGGACAAGGAGGAGGCGTGACCGCGACAGCCACACCTCCGGCCGCCCGGCGACGGGCCCCGCAGGACACACCTCCCGGCAAGCGCTCACGCCCACGCCGCCAGATCGGCCGTCATCTCTTCCTGGCCGGTATCTCCCTGCTGTGGCTGGTCCCGCTGCTGTGGGCGATGTACACCTCGCTGCGGCCGTACGAGGACACGGCCCAGAACGGGTATCTGTCCTGGCCCCGCAGTCTGAGCCTGGACAACTTCACCGACGCCTGGGCGCAGTCGGGTCTCGCGCACTTCTTCTGGAACTCGGTGCTCGTCACCGTGCCCGCCGTGCTCGGCACCCTGTTCTTCTCGGCCGCGGTCGCCTTCTACGTGTCGCGCTTCGACTTCCGCTGGAACATCGCACTGCTGATGCTGTTCACCGCGGGCAATCTGCTCCCCGCCCAGGTGCTCATCACCCCGCTGTACCGGCTGTATCTCCAGTGGAACCTGCCCGGTTGGATGAGCGACTCGTTCCTGCTCTACAACTCCTACTGGGGCATCATCGTCATCCATATCGCCTACCAGTGCGGCTTCTGCACCTTCGTGCTGAGCAACTACATGAAGACGATCCCCAAGGAGATCACCGAGGCCGCGCTCGTGGACGGCGCGCCCGTGTGGCGGCAGTTCTTCCAGATCGTGCTGCCGCTGTGCCGGCCGGCGTTCGCCGCGCTCGCGACACTGGAGTCGATCTGGATCTACAACGACTTCTTCTGGCCGCTCGTGCTGATCGAGACCGGTGACAAGCGTCCCGTCACCTCCGCGCTCGCCAGCCTGGAGGGGCAGTACTTCACCAATCCCAACCTCATCGCGGCCGGTGCGCTGATGACCGCGATTCCCACGCTGATCGTGTACTTCGCGCTCCAGCGCCAGTTCATCAGCGGTCTGACGATCGGCGCGGGCAAGTAGCCCGTACCCGCTCCCGGCGCGGGCGAGCAGCCCGTGTCCGGCCCGTACCACCCCCGCACCTCCCCTTCAGAGAAAGCAGGAGGCTCCCTCCCATGCGCCCACCCGCTCGCAACGTCGCGAGAACCCTGCGCGCCGCGCTCGTCCTCGCCGTCACCGCCGGCCTGGCGGTCGCCGTACCGACCACCGCCCAGGCCCAACTCCCCGACCGGGTAACCGATCAGTCGATCGATCAGGCAGCCGCACCGGCGACCTCGGCGCGGAGCGCCGTCGCCGAGAAGCCGTACATGGGCTGGAGCAGCTGGAGCCTCCAGACCACGTCGTACCCGGGGGTGAACCCCAACGGCAGCTACAGCTATCTCACCGAAGCCAATGTGAACAAGCAGACGGACGCGCTGGCCTCCAAGCTCAAGAAGTACGGCTACGAGTACGTCAACATCGACGCCGGCTGGTGGCGCGGCTGGGACTGGACCCCGGAGTTCGACGAGTACGGGCGGCAGAAGACCAACACGGAGCGCTTCCCCAGCGGCATGAAGGCGGTCGCCGACCGGATTCACGGCAAGGGTCTCAAGGCCGGTATCTACCTTCCCGTGGGCCTGGAGAAGGAGGGGTACGGCGAGGGCAAGCTGAAGATCTGGAACACCGACGACTGCACCACCGGCGACATCGTCCACAGCGATCTGCGGACGACGAACGGCTGGGACAGCTCGTACAAGATCGACTTCTCGAAGCCGTGCGCGCAGAAGTACGTCGACTCGCAGGCCCAGCTCATCGCCGACTGGGGCTACGACTTCCTGAAGCTCGACGGTGTGGGCCCCGGCTCCTTCAAGAGCGGCGACAACTACGACAACCGCACGGACGTCGCCGCCTGGCAGAAGGCCATCAAGAACACCGGGCGGGCCATCCACCTGGAGATCTCGTGGTCGCTCGACATCAACTACGCCAAGGACTGGCAGGCCACGTCCAACGGCTGGCGCGTCGACACGGACGTCGAGTGCTACTGCAACACCCTGGTGTCGTGGGAGAACTCGGTCGAGGACCGGTGGCGTGACACGCCCGGCTGGACCCGCTACGCCGGGCCCGGCGGCTGGAACGACCTGGACGCGATCAATGTCGGCAACGCCGCGATGAGCGGTCTGACCAAGGCCGAGCGGCAGAGCTACATGACGCTGTGGGCGGTCGCCAAGTCGCCGCTGTACAGCGGCGACGACCTCACCAAGATCGACGACTACGGCCTGTCGCTGATGACCAACCGTGACGTGCTGAAGATCAACCAGCAGCCGGGGAAGCCCGCCAAGCCCGTCACCTCGGTCGGCGACGAGCAGGTCTGGGCGTCCGAGAACCCCGACGGCGGCTACACCGTGGCCCTGTTCAACCAGGGTGACTCGGCATCGCCGGTGACCGCCGACTGGGCGGCCCTCGGCTTCACCGGCCAGGCGTCGGTACGCGACGTGTGGAACCGCGAGAGCCTCGGCCGGCACAAGGACGGCATCACCCAGGCCGTACCGGCGCACGGCTCGCGGCTGTTCACCGTCACCCCGCAGGGGCCGGACCTGCGGACGACCGCGTACGAGGCGGAGTCCCCGGACAACGTCCTGACCGGCTCGGCGTCCGTCGCCGACTGCGACGAGTGCTCGGGCACGAAGAAGGTCGGCAACCTCTACGTCGGCGGCAAGGTCCAGTTCACGGACGTCGTCGTCGAGAAGGCCGGCCGCTATCTGGTCAAGGTCGCCTACAACTCGGGCGACCCGCGATCGATCGGTGTCTCGGCCAATGGCAAGACGCCGGTCCCGACGGCCTTCCCGGCCACCGGCGGCTGGCAGGCGGTCGACTCGATCAGCGTGCCGGTCACGCTGAAGGCGGGCAGCAACACCATCGCCTTCGACAGCGGCGACGGCTACTCGCCTGACATCGACAAGATCGACGTACCGCGCGTCTGATCCCGGCGCCTCACGAGTACGGCCGGGGGCGTGCCCTCACCGGCGCGCCCCCGGCCTGTCTCTCCCCGTACCTCCTGTTCCGCAGGTCCGCAGGAATGGAGTTGTCCCGTGAACGATCAGCACCCGCACCCCCCTGCCCCGTCCGAGACCGGCCCGACCCGGCGTCGCGCGCTCACGCTCGCCGCCGGCGCCGCCACACTCACCGCGCTCGGCGCACTGCCCGCCTTCGCCGCCTCCGCGCCGCCGAAGCGCCCGGCCGTCTCCCCCATGCTCGCCGAGGGCGAGGGGTCGACCACCCGGATGTGGTACCGCGCACCGGCCGGGAGGACGACGATGCTCGAACGGGCCCTGCCGGTCGGCAACGGCCGGCTCGGCG
Source organism: Streptomyces sp. NPDC057307 (assembly GCF_042667665.1). Taxonomy (NCBI): domain Bacteria; kingdom Bacillati; phylum Actinomycetota; class Actinomycetes; order Kitasatosporales; family Streptomycetaceae; genus Streptomyces; species Streptomyces sp. NPDC057307. Next base: position 17,104 of record NZ_JBHUZM010000068.1, read on the forward strand.
CGCTCGTCGGCAACGACCCCGGGCAGGAACTCCTCTTCGTCTCCGACGCCACGATGTGGACCGGCGGAATCAACGACAAGCTGGAGGCGGACGGCCAATTCCCCTACGGCCGGGCCGACTTCGGCAGCTTCACCCAGCTTGCTCATGTGACGGTCGACATCCCGGACCACGATCTCGGCTCGGTCAACGACTTCCGCCGCGAACTCGACATCGACCAGGGCCTGGTCACCTCCCGCTATGTCCGGTCGGGCGTCAGCTACGAGCGCCGCGTCTTCGCCAGCCACCCGGACGACGCGATCGTCGTCCACTTCACCCAGCGCGGCGGCGGCCACTACACGGGCACGATCTCCCTCGACGGCACCCATGACGAGAAGACATCGGCGGACGCGAAGAAGGACAGCCTGTTCTTCGGCGCGGAGTTCGCCAACGGACTGCGGTACGGCGCGGCCGTCACCGCGCACAGCCGGAGCGGTTCGGTCACCACGAGCGGCTCGCGGATCGTCTTCACCCGGTGCGCCGACCTGACCGTCGTCATCAGCGGTGGATCGAACTACGCCCCCGACCACACCACCGGCTACCGCGCCCCCGGCCTCGATCCGGTCGCCCTCGCCCGGACCAAGGTCCAGGACGCCGTACGCCACTCCCCCACCACACTGCTGCACACCCATGTCGCCGACTACCGGGACCAGTTCGACGGGATGAGCATCTCGCTGGGGCCCTCCACGGGCGAGCAGCGCGCGCTCGACACCTGGGAGCGGCTGAAGCACCGTACGCAGCAGGACGTGCCCGATCCCGAACTTGAGGCGCTGTACCTCCAGTTCGGCCGCTATCTGATGATCAGCAGCTCGCGGGACGGTCTGCCGGTCGCCCTCCAGGGTCCGTGGCTGGACGGCAACGACCCCGACTGGATGGGCGACTACCACACCGACATCAACATCCAGATGAACTACTGGATGGCCGACCGCACCGCGCTCTCGCGCAACTTCGACGCGTTCACCGACTACTGCCTCGCGCAGCTGCCGGTCTGGTCGGAGCTGACCCAGGCGCACTTCAACGATCCGCGCAACCGGTTCCGCAACTCCTCCGGAAAGATCGCCGGCTGGACCGTGGCGTACTCGACGAACATCTACGGCGGACTCGGCTGGTGGTGGCACCCGCCGGGCAACGCCTGGCTGTGCAACACGCTGTGGGAGCACTACCAGTACACGCAGGACCGGGAGTTCGTGAAGAAGATCTACGCGATGCTCAAGGGCGCCTGCGAGTTCTGGGAGGCCCGGCTGGTGACCATGACGGTCACGGACGCTTCGAGCGGTGAGAAGCGCGAAGTCCTCGTCGCGGACAACGACTGGTCGCCGGAGCACGGCCCGCAGGACGCGAAGGGCATCACCTACGCGCAGGAGGTGGTCCGCGACCTGTTCATCAACTTCCGCGAGGCAGCCGAACTCCTCGGCAGGGACGCCGCGTTCGCCAAGACCGTGGCCGGGCTGCAGGAACGGCTGTACCTGCCCGAGGTCAGCCCGAAGACCGGCTGGCTCCAGGAGTGGATGTCGCCCGACAACCTCGGCGAGACGACGCACCGTCATCTCTCGCCGCTGATCAGCCTGTTCCCCGGCGACCGGATCCGCCCAGGCGACTCACCCGCGGAACTGGTGAAGGGCGCCACCGAACTCCTCACCGCCCGCGGGATGGAGAGCTTCGGCTGGGCCAACTCGTGGCGCGCCCTGTGCTGGGCGCGGCTGAAGCACGCGGACAACGCGTACGAGCTGGTCGTCAACAATCTGCGGCCGTCCGTCGACGGCAGCAACGGCACCGCGATGAACCTCTTCGACATCTACGAGGTCGAGAAGGGCCGCGGGATCTTCCAGATCGAGTCCAACTTCGGTACTCCCGCCGCGATGATCGAGATGCTGCTCTACTCGCGGCCCGGCCATATCGAGCTGCTTCCGGCGCTGCCCGCCGCCTGGGCCCGGTCCGGTTCGGTCACCGGCATCGGCGCGCGCGGCGGTTTCGTCGTCGATCTGAGCTGGCGTGACGGGAAGGTCCGCGAGGCGAAGATCCGCAGTGTCGGCGGGCGCAGGACGAAGGTCACGGCCGGCGGCGTCTCGCACGACGTGGACGTGCGCTCCGGGAGAACCGTCACGCTGCGGAACTTCGGATGAGCGGGGCCGTACGCCGCGGACTGGTCTGTGTCCTGGCCCTCGCCGCGACCTTCCTCGTGCCCGCGTACGCTCCGCCCGCCACGGCCGACACGGGCGGCACGGGCGCGTCGGCCGCCACGGCCGCCGCCTCGGCCGTTCCTCCCCCGCCCGCGAAGTCCGTCGTCACCTGGGCGTCGAGCGCGGACCGGATGGGCGAGGCGGCCGGCGACCGGAGTTACCGGCTGGTCGTACGGACGAGCGTGGGCGGCACGGACCTGCGTGTCCGGGTCTCCAACGCGTTCGGGGACCGGCCCCTGGTCATCGGCAGCGCGTACGCCGGGCTCCGCGAGAGCGGCGCCCGGCTGCGCCCCGGCAGCAACAGGAAGCTCGCCTTCGACGGGTCCGCGTCCGTCACCCTGGCGCCGGGCGAGATCCGCTACAGCGACCCGCTGCCCGGCAGGATCGCGCCGATGAGCGATCTGGCCGTCAGTCTGTACGTTCGCGACACTGGCGGGCCCGCCACCGGGCACGGGATGGCTCTCGCGACGTCGTACGCCACCAGCGGGAACCACGCCGCGGAGGAGCGGGACAGCGCGTACACGGAGCGGCTGGGGTCGTGGTTCTACCTCGACGCGGTCACCGTGGACGCGGACCGCGGCGCCGGCGCCGTCGTGACGCTCGGGGACTCCATCACGGACGGCTGGCAGTCCAGTACGGACAAGAACCTGCGCTGGCCGGACTTTCTGGCCCGCCGGCTGCACGCTTCCTCCGGCAGCACCGTGAAGGGCGTGGCGAACGCGGGGATCTCGGGCAACCAGGTCCTGGCGGACGGCGCGGCGCAGAGCGCGCTCAAGCGGCTCGACCGCGACGTGCTGTCGCTGCCGGGTGTGCGGACGGTCGTGCTGTTCGAGGGCGTCAACGACATCAAGTCCCATTCCGGGGTCACGGCGGCGTCCCTGACGGCGGGTTACCGCGAGATCATCGACCGGTCGCACGCGGCCGGACTGTGTGTCGTCGGTGCCACCGTCATGCCGTTCAAGGGCTGGTCGGAGTGGGACGCCGAGGGTGAGGCCGTACGCACCGAGGTGAACGAGTGGATCCGCACCGGCGGGGCGGTCGACGCGGTCGTGGACTTCGACAAGGTCGTGCGCAGCCCGTACGACGCCGAGCGGATCCTGCCCACGTTCGACAACGGCGACCATCTGCATCCCAACGACAAGGGCATGCAGGCGATGGCCGACGCGGTCGCTCTGAAGTCCCTGGAATGCGACCGCTGACGGCCACTCAGTCGGTGAGGTCGTTCGCGAGGAGGTCCATCAGGAGTCCGTCGTGCCAGGTCCCGTCGGGACCGCGCTCGTAGTCCCGCATGATCCCGACGGGCCGGAAGCCGGCCTTGCCGTAGCACCTGATCGCCGCGGCGTTGTCGGCGGCCGGATCGATCACGACACGGTGGTGACCGAGGTCCTCGATGAGGTGCCTGGCCAGGGTCCGTACGGCGTCGGTCCCCACTCCGCGGCCGTGCGCCGCGGGGTCGACGTAGATGTCGATGTTCGCGTGCCGGTAGTCGGGGTCCTCCTCGGCGCCCCACTGGACGGCGCCGACGGTGGCGCCGTCCACCTCGATCACCAGTGAGGTGAGACCGGGTTCGTCGAGATCCTCGGTCACGGCCGCGAGCAGGTCGTCACCACCGCGCCACGTCGCGTAGACCTCGGGCGTGGCGCGAATGGTGGCGAGTGCGGGGATGTCGTCGGGGACGGCAGGGCGCAGGAGCACGAGAGCGCCCTTCAGTGTCTTCTCCATGGGAGCACGCTAATAGATCAGTGGTTCGAACTTCGCGGATCCAGGTAGTGACGTTCGGTTCAGAACGCGCCCAGGTCCGACGACACCCAACGCTGGGGCCGCATCCGGAAGACGACCTGCTCGCCGTGGTCGCCGCTCGCCATGGCGACGTAGCCGTCGACCTTGTCGGCGGGCAGATAGCGGGACGCCAGCTCCACGATGTGGTCCCGGGTGCCGGGGATCCGCTCCGTCACCGGGCCCTCGACGGAGACGTACCGCACCGTGGGGGCCGTCCGCTCGACCAGCAGCGTGAACCGGCCCGCCGCCTCGATCAGCTTGTCCTTGCGGGAGTCTGCGCCCGTCAGGATCCAGATGTCGCCGCCCGGCGCGTACTGGTACCAGACGGGGACGACGAGCGGCGCCCGGTCCGCCGAGCCGGAGTCGATGGCGATGGCCGCGACGTGCGGCTCGGCGAGAAACTGCTGGCGTTCTTCAACGTTCAGGGCCATGGGATGTCTCCTTCGCACCAAGTACGGGGGGTCTGTCCCACCCATGCCTACCAGCGGTGGTGGACTTCCGCACGGATCCGGCGGTCGTACAGCTCGCGCACGGCGTCCAGCGTGGTCTCCGAGAGCGGTGCGAGAGAGGCCGCGGCGGCGTTGGCCCGTGCCTGCTCGACGGAGCGGGCGCCCGGGATGACGGTGCTGACGCCGGGCTGCTGGATGATCCAGCGCAGCGCGGTCTGGGCCGGTGTGGCGCCTTCGGGGGCAAGGCCGGAGAACTCGGCGGCGGCCGCGAGCCCCGTGGCGTAGTCGATGCCGGAGAACGTCTCGCCCTGGTCGAACGCCTCGCCGTGCCGGTTGTAGCTGCGGTGGTCGTCGGCGGCGAAGACCGTGTCCTTCGTGTACTTGCCGGACAGCAGACCGGAGGCGAGCGGGACGCGCGCGACGATGCCGACCCCCGCCTCCCGGGCGGCGGGCAGCACCTCTTCGAGCGGCTTGAGCCGGAAGGGGTTGAGGATTATCTGTACGGAGGCGACGCCGGGCCTGGCGATGGCGGTCAGCGCCTCGGCGCACGTCTCGACGCTCACCGCGTAGGCCGCTGTCCGCTTCTCGGCGACCAGGGTGTCGAGCGCGTCGAAGACGGCGTCGGAGGAGTAGACGGCGGGCGGCGGGCAGTGCAGCTGGACCAGGTCCAGCGTGTCCACGCCGAGGTTGGCGCGTGAACGGTCGTTCCAGGCGCGGAAGTTGTCCAGGCTGTAGTTTTCGGGGCGCTGCTCGGCCCGGCGCCCCATCTTCGTCGCGACGAACACGTCGGCGTCCGGGCGGTTCTTCAGGAACCTGCCGATGAGCTGTTCGCTGCGGCCGTCGCCGTACACGTCCGCCGTGTCGAAGAACGTCACACCCGCTTCGAGCGCCGCGTCGAGGACGGCGAAGGCGTCGGCCTCGACGACATCACCCCAGTCGGCCCCCAGCTGCCATGTGCCCAGTCCGACGACGGACGCCTCTCGGCCCGTCCTGCCCAGTACGCGCTTCTCCATACGGGTGATGCTACGTCCGCCCGCCCGGCCCGATTCGGCGGGGCGGCCGGGGCCGCGCGGGCGAGGTCGGACATCCCCGCCAGGTGGTGCGGGGCGGGGCGCGGTCGCTACGGCGCCGTGCCCACCGAGAACACCGCGCCCGACGGGTCCGTGACCGCGGCCATCCGCGCGTACGGGGTGTCCTCGGGCTCGGTGGCCGAGCCGCCGGACTCCGTGGCGCGCGCGGCCACGGCATCGGCGTCGGCCACGGCGAACAGCGTGCCCCAGGCGGACGTGGCTACGTCGGTGCTGCCGATGATCCCGCCGATCTCGTGCCCGTCGGGACGGCGCAGGAAGGTGAAGTCGAGGTCCGGGACCTCGTCGTTGCCGTCCAGCGTGAAGCCGAACAGCGCCGTGTAGAAGGCGCGGGCCGGCTCGGGGTCGGGGGTGATCAGGTCGTTGCGGACCAGTGAGTCGGGCTCGTTCACGATCTCGCTGCCGAGCCGGGCGCGGCCCTGCCACAGACCGAACCGGGCGCCGACCGCGTCGAGGGCGACGGCCGTACGGGCGTGGTCTGCCAGGTCCGCCGGCACCTCGATCAGCCGGCCGCCCGCCTCGGTGACGCGCCGGGCGGTGTCGTCGCAGTCGTCGGTGGCGAAGTACATGGTCCACACGGCGGTGCTCCGGTCCGGGTCCGGGACGATCCCGGCGACGGGCCGGCCGCGCAGCAGACAGATCGTGCCGCCGGCGTCGCCGGTCGGGTACGGCTCGTACTCCCAGCCGAACAGCGCCTGGTAGAAGGGGAGCGCGCCCTCGCGGTCGGGGGTCCTCAGCTCGATCCAGGTGGGGGTGCCTTCGGGCTGGCTGCCGCTGAGAACGCTCATGGTGGGCTCCTTCGTGGGGCGTCGTGGCGAAGGCCCCAACGTAGGTGGCGTCTAGGACAGAAGATGTCCTAGAAACACCTGTGGATGAGCGGCGTCCACACGATCGGGCGCTCCATCATTCGGTCATGACACGCTCATCGGGGCGCCGCCCCCTCGGCCGGACGGTTCTCGCCGTCGTCGCCACCGTCGGTGCCGCGTGCACCCTCACCGGCTGCGTACCGGCCCCGCACGACACGGAGTCCGACGACGGGCGTACGGCCCGGACCGTGCGGCCCGCCCGGACCGCCGTGCTGCTGGGCGACACCGTGCTCGTCAACCATCCCGACGGTCACGACGAGGCGATGCTGGCCCTGGCCGTGACGGCCGTCGTCGACGAGGCGTCCAGGGTCGCGGGCGGTCGCGCCGGCACCGACGCCAAGGGCGGCGCGGATGCGGGTCCGGGTGTGGAGCGAGGCGCGCGTGCCGCCGCCGGCCGGAAGTGGGTCGCCGTTCTCGCCGAGGTGAGCAACGCGGGGGCGCGGCCGTACGGGCACGACGTGGCGCACAGCTTCACCGCCGTGGACACCCTCGGCCGGCGGCATGTACCGCTGCCCGCGTCCACCGATCTCACGGTGGGCCCCGTCATGACCTGGCCCGTGCCGCTCACCGCCGGCCGGTCGGCGCGTGGCTGGCTGGTCTTCGACCTGCCGGCGGAGGCGGTCCTGACCACGCTGGAGTTCGGCCGCACCCGGACGTCGGCGGCCTCGGCGGACTGGGCCCTGTGAGCGGAGCCGTACGGCGGCACGCCGCCGCGCCCCCAACCGGCTACTCGGCCGTCAGCCCTTCGAAGTACCCCTTCTGCGCCGGGTAGTAGTCCTCGAACACGGGCTGCGGAGTGCCGTCCAGAGAGGCGCGGAGCTTGTCCAGGTAGTACTCCCAGCCCGCGCCGATCTCGCCGAGGCCCGCTTCGGTGTCGCGGTGCTGGATGAACCGGAGTTCCGTACCGCCCGCTTCGGCCGCCGCCGCGGACGTCCCCGACAGCTTCAGTTCCAGATTCCAGCTGCCCTCCTCGTCGACCGTCGAGACGACGAGCCGGTGCGGCGTCTCGCACGCCTCGACACGCAACTCGATCCACGGCTCCTGCTCCTCGAAGACCATCCGCACACGCGCCGTGCCGCCGGGGCACCGTCCCCCTCCCACGGGCCGAACCACAGGGCGGTGCGCGCCGACTCGGTGACGGCCGCCCACACCTCTTCGACCGGGAGGGCGAATCCGCGGGTGAGGACGAGGTCGACTCCTTCGGGTGTACGCGACAGCCTGCCGGTCGGGGCCGGGATCGGGGCCATGGGGATCTCCTCCTGTGGACGGCCGGGCGGCCGGACCGCCGGACAGGTTCCGGTCTACCACCCGGCACTGACAGTGACCGCGCGCCCGCCCCGCCACACCCCACCTCGCCAGGGGAACGGAAGCACGAACGGGACGACCGGAACATCACGGGAACATTCGACGAGGACGAGCCGTTGTGATCAGTGTGGGTGTGGACGGAACAGTGTCCCCGGGCCCCATCAAGAAATGCCCACAGGGAAGATCGTTCGGCTGAAGCCCTGTGGAGCCCATCGCCGCGAGGCGACCGCCGCCCGCACCCCGCCTCAACGGCCCCGACCGGTCTCCCCCGTCCGGTCGGGGCTCCTTTGCTGTCCAGGGCCGGAGCCGATGTCTACTGTTCAGGCATGACAGCCGAGGGGGACACGCAGCGGCCGGGCGCTTTCGCCGCCGCGACCGGCGACGGCCCGGCGTCCTCCGTACCGCCGGAGGTGCGTGCCGCCGAGGTCCGGGTCGCCTTCGGCGGTCTGACGCAGATACGCCGTCTCACCAACACCACCGCTCCCGATCCCGCCGCCGTTCCGGCCGACTGGGAGCGCAACCAACCCGTCCGTGCCGTCGCCCTTGCCCTGGAGGCCGCGGGAGTCCCGCCCTCGGCGGTCGACGGCGAGGGGCGGCGTACGGCCACGGGGTTCCGTGTCGCCGCGGGCGAACGCCCGGGGACGGTACGGGTGGAGTGGCTCGGCCCGCACGGCAGCGGCGCGGCGCAGGAGGAGGAGCGCCGACTCACCGCGTGCGCCGCCGTCCTGACTCCCCTGGGCTGGGAGGCTCTGCTCTACCGCGGCGCCCGTCGCCGGCGCTTCCTGGAAGTGGAACCGGCGCGCTGAGCCGGATCTCCGGGCTGCCCCCGGACTCGCCTCGCACTGTCTTCGTCATCTTGCGCGGCGTGAGGCCGAGCGCGCCCAAGCGCGCCCAAGCGGTTACGCGCAGTTCACGGGACGGAAATCCGACGCACTCCCCACGCCATACGTAATCCGACGGTAAATTGTTCAACGCTCGACCCTGTTTCATTCGAAGCCGCAGGTCAGACACCGATCCGGAAATCGAATACTGTCATCTGGAAGACGCGCTTAACACCTGCCTCCCGGCTCCTTACCGTGGTCCGCACATTGACTCACAAGGCGACACGGGAGCCGGAATGCCAAGTAATGCTCTTTCCCGTCGTGCAATTCTGCAACGCGGCGCGGTGGCGGGCGGTGCCCTCTCACTGGGACCGCTGCTGGGCGGCGCGACCGAGGCTCTGGCGCAGTCCCCCGGGGGGACGGCGGCAGCGGCCGACAAGGCCAAGAAGGACGTCTACGGACGGATCGGCGTTCGGCCGCTGATCAACGGGCGTGGCACGTACACCATCATCAGCGGTTCGCTGATGCTGCCCGAGGTGCGGGAAGCGATAGACGCGGCGGCAAGACAGTTCGTGCATCTGGACGAACTCGCCGAGGCGGTCGGCAAGCGGCTGGCGAAGATCACCAAGGCGGAGCACGGACTGATCGCCTCCGGTTGTCATGCTGCGCTCACGCACGCCACCACCGCGTGCGTCGCGGGCGGAAACCCCGACCTGCATGTGCGGCTGCCGGATCTGACGGGCTTCCGGAAGACCGAGGTGATCATCCCGGCCCACTCGCGCAACGTGTACGAGAACGCGGTCAGCGCGGTCGGGGTGAAGGTCGTCGAGGTCTCGACGCCCGACGAGCTGAAGAACGCCATCGGCCCGCAGACCGCGCTGATCTACATCATGGCGGGCCCGAGGGTCGACGAGAGCGAACTCCCCACGGACGTCGTCGCCGGCATCGCCGGGCCCAAGGGCGTGCCGGTGCTGGTCGACGCCGCCGCCGAGATCCTGACCATCCCCAACGTGCACCTGGAGCGCGGCGCCGACCTCGTCGCGTACAGCGGAGGCAAGGCCATCCGCGGCCCGCAGTCGGCCGGCCTGCTGCTCGGCCGGGAGGATCTCGTACGCGCCGCGTGGGTCAGCAGCGCGCCCCACCACGGCATCGGCCGCGGCTACAAGGTCGGCAAGGAAGAGGCCATGGGGATGCTGGCCGCGGTCGAGATGTGGGTCCAGCGCGACCACGACGCCGAGTTCGCGCGCTGGGAGTCCTGGCTGAAGACCATCTCCCGCCGGGTCTCCGCGATCGGCAGTGTGAAGACGGAGGTCACCCAACCGGACAGCCTGTCGAACCGCACCCCGTCGCTGACGATCACCTGGAACGAGAAGAAGCTCGGCGTGTCGGGCCAGACCGTGGCCGACACGCTGTACGAGGCGAAGCAGCGCATCGCGATCAACGCGGCCGGCGGCGACGACCCTGAGCGGTCGGGTGTGTCGGTCACGCCGTACATGCTCCAGCCCGGCGAGGAGAAGATCATCGCCGACGCGCTGGTCCGGATACTCACCGATCCGCCCGCGCCGCCCGCTCCCCCGCGTCCGCCTTCGGTCGACGTGACCGGGAAGTGGACGCTCGAAATCGAGTACCTGGCGGGCAGTTCGACCGCGCACCGGCTGGAACTCGCGCAGGACGGCGCCGAGATCACCGGCACCCACACCGGTGAGTACGTGTCCAGGAAGGCCACCGGAGCGGTCAGCGGCAAGACGGTGACCGTGCGCAGCACGCTCAGCGAATCGTCCGGTGACGCACTCGACTTCACGTTCACCGGGACGCTTCTGGGCGACTCGATGGGCGGCGAACTCAACATGGGCGAGTACCTGAAGGCCACCTGGAAGGCCGAGCGCGGCGGCTGAGCCCCGCGCTCGCGCCCCGGCCCGACCGGGTCCCCCTCCTCCTCGTAACTCCCCCAACTCTCCCCGACCCAGCAGCGATCCCATTGACGCCTCGTGCCCACGCGTACGCGCGCGGGCACGGACGAAGGAGAACACGTGACGAACCGCAGGGACTTCATCCGCAAGGCTCCGGTCGTGGCGGCCGTGGCCGCGACCCCGGCGCTGGCCGTCAAGGCCGCCGAGGACCGCAAGCGTCCCAAGCCCGAGAAGGAGATCCACTACCCGGGCGGCGGCGAGCCGCCGGAGAACCCGCTGTTCAGCCCGGTCGTCAGCTACGGCGACCTGGTCTTCATCTCGGGCATCGGCGCGCACTTCGAGGGCGACATCACCGCGCACACCGAGCATGTGCTCAACGAGGTGGAGAAGTACCTCGAAGCGGCCGGATCGTCCATGGACCGGGTGCTCAAGGTCAACGTCTACCTCAACTCCCTGGACGACTACGACGGGATGAACGCCGTCTTCCTCGGCCGCTTCGGCCCCGAGCCGGGCGTACGCACCACGATCGCCGCGCAGGCCGGTATCCCCGGGGACTCGCTCGTCGAGATCGACTGCATCGCGGTGCGATGAGCCCCGCGACCGCTCGCACCACAACCACCGCTCGACACTCGCGTCACCGGACGAAATTGGGGTTGGCATGTCACTGAGAACACGGGCCCCCTGGGTCGTGCTCCCCGCGGTTCTCACCCTCGTGGTGGGAGCGTCGGCCGCCGGCGGCGCCACCGGCGGGTCCTCGGACGACCCGGCAGGAGCGGACGCGTCGGCGTCCGCGGTCACGTACGACCTTCTGCTGCGAAGGGGCCATGTCATCGACCCCAAGAACAACCGCGACAAGGTCATGGACATCGCCGTGAAGAACGGCAGGATAGCCGCCGTCGGATCGAAGATCGACCCGTCGCGCGCCAAGCAGACGGTCGACGTCAAGGGCAAGTACTTGTCCCCCGGCTTCATCGACATGCACACGCATCTGTTCCGGGGTGAGCAGGACGCCTACGCGGACGGTGTGCTCGGTCTGCCGCCGGACGGATTCACCTTCCGGGCCGGGGTCACCACGGCGCTCGACACCGGCTCGTCCGGCGCCGAGAACTTCGAGCTGTTCAAGAAGAACATCATCGACACGTCCAAGACCCGGGTGCTGGCGCTGCTCAACATCGTCGGCAAGGGCATGGCCGGCGGTGACAAGGAGCAGGACCTCGGCAACATGGATGCCCAGGTGACCGCCGAGGTCGCCAAGAAGTACCCCGAGATCGTCAGGGGCATCAAGACGGCGCACTACGAAGGCCCGTCCTGGGCGCCGGTGGAGCGTTCCGTGGAGGCCGGCGAGATCGCGGGCGTCCCGGCGATGATCGACTTCGGATCGGCCGAGGAGCGGTCCATCGAGGAGCTGCTCACCGAGAAGCTGCGGCCGGGCGACATCTACTCGCACGTCTACTCCGGTCTGCGTGGCGAGCTGGGCGAGGACGGCAAGCTCAACCCGGCGCTCCGGGCGGGCCGCGACCGCGGCGTCCTCTTCGACGTCGGCCACGGCGGCGGGAGCTTCGACTGGAACGTCGCGATGGAGGGGAAGAAGGAGGGCTTCTGGCCCGACACCATCTCCACGGACCTGCATGTGACCAGCATGAACGGGGGAATGAAGGACATGTCCAACGTCATGTCCAAGTTCCTCGCGATGGGTCAGCCTCTCAAGGACGTCATCGAGGAGTCGACCTGGAAGCCCGCGCAGGCACTGGGCCGCAAGGACCTCGGCAATCTGTCCGTCGGATCGCCGGCCGACATCGCGGTCTTCGAGCTGGAGAAGGGCAAGTTCGGTTACCCGGACAGCTTCGGCCTCCGGGTCGACGGCAAGGAGAAGCTGGTCACGGAGCTGACCGTACGCGCGGGTGAGGTCGTGTGGGACCTCAACGGCAGGACGGCGAAGCCGTGGAAGCCGGGCGCGGTGGGCGACAGGACCCACACGGAGCACGCCGCCCCGTAGCCGGATCGCCCTCGGCGAACAGTCAGAGCCGCTCCCGGCCGCGAAGGTCGGGAGCGGCTCTGCTCCGCGCGCGCCAGGATCGGTTCTCAGTGGACCTGGTGATTCCCCGCCCACACCGCGGGAGTTCGGCCCGACCACGGACTTGCCTGTTCGAGTTGGCCGGCGAGGCGGAAGAGGCGGCCTTCCAGCCCGTAACCCGCGGCGAACTGCATACCGATCGGGAGTCCCGTCCCGGCGTCGGTCGTCACGGGTACGGACATGGCGGGCGTGCCCGCCACGTTGAACGCCACAGTGAACGGCGAGCGGTCGAATACGCGGGATATCCAGCCGAGGCCGTCCAGCGCCTCCGCGCCCTCGGCATAGGTGCCCAGGGGCACGGGAAGCTCCGGCAAGGTCGGGGTGAGCAGCAGGTCGTGAGTGCCGAAGTACCGTGCCAGGCTCCGGGCGACCCGGTTGCGCAGGGCGAGAGCGTCGACGAACTGGGCGCCGCCGACCCGCTGCCCGTAGTGGTAGCCGGCCAGGGTCACGGGCTCCAGGGTCGAGGAGTCGACGGGCCGGTTGAAGGCAGCGGCCAGCCCGTCGACCGAGGCGGTGAGATTCGCCGTCCACAGACGGGCGTTGGCCAGGACGAACTCCTCCCAGTCGGCCCCGAGGCCGACCTCGGCCTCCGCCACCCGGTGGCCGAGTGATTCGAGCAGACGCACGGTACGGGAGAGCGCGTCGGCCACCGGTGCGGTGGTGCGGCGCCCGCCCCACGCCTGGGTGAGGACACCGATCCGCAACGGGCCCGGGTGGCGGGTGACTTCCTCCGCGTACGGCCGGGACGGCTCCTGGGCGAAGTAGGGGTCACCCGGCTCCGGGCCGCGGATCAGGTCGAGCAGCGCCGCGCTGTCGCGTACGGTGCGGCTGACGCTGCCGTGCACGGCCAGGCCGTTGTACAGCTCGTCGAAGTCGGGGCCCATGGAGACCCGGCCGCGGGTGGGCTTCAGCCCGAAGAGGCCGTTGTACGCGGCGGGAATCCGGAGCGAGCCGGCGGCGTCGGTGGCGTGTGCGATCGGCACCACCCCGGCGGCGACGGCCGCGGCCGAGCCGCCGCTGGATCCGCCCGCGCTCCGCTCCAGGTTCCACGGGTTGCGCGTCGCGCCGTACAGCACGGGTTCCGTGGTGACGCTGTACGCCATCTCCGGTGTCGCGGTACGCCCGAAGGTCACGAGCCCGGCGCGGCGGAAGCGCCGCATCAGGGCGGAGTCGGCGCGGGCGACGTGGCCGGCCGCGAGGCGGCTGCCCAGCTCCATGCGGCGCCCGGCCATGGCGACTCCGATGTCCTTGATCAGGAAGGGGACCCCGGCCAGCGGTGTGCCGCCGGGTACGGGTCCGTCGATGGGCCCGTCGTCGGCCGGCCAGGTCTCGACGACGGCGTTGATCCGTGGATTGACCGCCCGCGTGGCCTCGCGTGCGGCTGTTTCCAGTTCGGCGGGGGTCACCTCACCCCGGGCCACCAGCTCCGCGAGTCCGACCGCGTCGAAGCTCACGTACTCGGCAATTCTCACTGTCACTCCCACCGGCTGGAACGATACTCTTGAGTATCTGACGATACCGAACGGTATCGCATGGCACTGACTGGTACCGTGGCGGGAAGCGAGAGGAGCAGTCATGGCATCGACCGCCGGAAGACCGACCGCCGGAAGGCCGGGCAGGGTGGCGAAGCTGCCGCCCCGTGAGCGCATCCTCGACGCGGCGGAGGAGCTGTTCCAGAGCGAGGGAATCCGGCGGGTGGGCGTCCAGGCCATCGCCGAGAAGGCCGAGACCACCAAGATGGCGATCTACCGGCATTTCGAGACCAAGGACGCGCTGGTCGCGGAGTGGCTGCGGATCGTCGCGGCCGAGTACCAGGCGGCCTTCGACCGGGTCGAGGCCGAACACCCCGGCCGGCCCCGGGAGCAGATCCTGGGCCTGGCCCGCTTCATCGCCGACGGACTGCCGGCGATCTCGTACCGGGGCTGCCCGTTCATCAACTCCCTCGCCGAACTGCCCGACCGCGCCCATCCCGCACGGCAGGTGATCGAGAAGCACAAGGCCCGCCAGACCGCCAGACTGCTCGGCATGTGCGTCGAGGCCGGGCTGCCCGACCCCGGGCAGACCACGGCCGAGATCACCTTCGTACTCGAAGGCGCGCAGGTCAGCACGCAGAACGGCAGCATCGATCAGGCGGGTGACCGACTGATGAGGATCGTCGAGGGCATCCTGGACCGGCACCGCTCCCCCGTCGGCGTGTCCCGGACGACCGACGGCTGACCGCCCCGACGTGGGTTGCCGGTCGGGCAGCAGCCTGACCGCCCCGACGCCGATCGCCGGACGGGCAGAAGCCCGTCCGGCGACCTCACGTTCAAGCCCTAGCCCCGGGAAGCACCCGCCCGGTGTACGGCCTTCGCGTCCGGGATCGGGCCCACCGCGCCGTGGCCCGTCGTCGTGAGCGCCGCCGCGATCACCGCGTAGCGCGCCGCCTCCAGCGGGGAGTCCCCGTCGAGCAGGCGGGCCGCGAAGGCGCCGTCGAAGGTGTCGCCCGCGCCGGTCGCGTCCGTGGGTACGACACGGTGGGCCGGCACATGGGTGGTGCGGCCCTCCGTGCCGAGCAGCACGCCGTCGGCGCCCATCTTGAGCGCGACGATCGTGGGCCCTCGCGCGGCGAACTCCGCGAGTACGTCGGCCGGTTCGTGTACGCCGGTGAGCAACCGGCCCTCGTCCAGGTTGGGCAGGACAACGTCCGCCAGTTCGGCGCTGCGCATGACGACGGCGCGGGCGCGCGCCACCGGCCACAGGGCGGGCCGGTGGTTGGGGTCGTACGAGACGAGCGTGGAGTGCGCGCGGGCGGTCTCCATGGCGTGGAAGGCCGCGTCGCAGGCGGAGGCGCTGATCGCCTGGGTGATGCCGCTGATGTGCAGCAGCCGGGCGGCGGCGATCGCCCGCTCCGGTATGTCGGCCGGCGTCAGGCGGCTCGCCGGTGACCCGGCGCGGCGGTAGGTGAAGGCGTGCTTCCCGTCGCCGTGCCGGGTGATGAAGTAGATGCCGGTCGCG
Organism: Streptomyces sp. NPDC057307; assembly: GCF_042667665.1. Classification (NCBI taxonomy): domain Bacteria; kingdom Bacillati; phylum Actinomycetota; class Actinomycetes; order Kitasatosporales; family Streptomycetaceae; genus Streptomyces; species Streptomyces sp. NPDC057307. The sequence continues at coordinate 32,609 of NZ_JBHUZM010000068.1, forward strand.
CCGCCGGGTTCGGTGACGACGTGGGTGGTGTCGACTCCCTCCCGGCGCCACAGTTCGGCCAGCGCCCGGCCGAAGGCGTCGTCGCCGACGCGGGTGAGATAGCCGGTGCTCGCGCCCGAACGGCGGGCGGCGATCGCCATGTTGGAGGTGTCGCCGCCGAAGCCGATGTGGAAGGCGGTGGAACTCTCCAATGTTCCCTCGGCGGCGGCGTTGAATTCGAGCAGGGGCTCCCCCAGGGAGAGCACCGAGGGGTCGGTGGCCGTCATCGCGTCAGATCCGGTTGTACTTGGCGAGGCCGTCCCGCAGCGACCCCGAGGACAGGATCAGCGCGGTCTGTTCCTTCTCGCGGTTCTCGATGTCCTGCGCGGTGGCGAGGACTTCGTCGACGAGCCCTCGCGGTACGCGGACGACGCCGTCGCGGTCGGCGACGATCAGATCTCCCGGGCGCACGGTCACCCCGCCGAGGACGACGGGCTCGTTGAGCGAGACGGTGCGGTAGCGCCCCAGCGTGGTGGCGGGCACGGCGTGGCGGGCGTACACCGGGAAGTCGGGGAAGTCCCGGCGGATCTCGGTGACATCGCGCACCCCGCCGTCCAGGACGCAGCCGGCCAGCTTCCTCGCCACGGCGCCCGCCGTCATCAGCCCGCCCCACACGGCCACGTCGGCGGCGCCCGCGTCGATGCACACGACGCTGCCGGCCGGTGACTCGTCTATCGCGGCCAGGGCGTGCACCGGCGGTTCCAGCTCCGGGTCGGGCACCTCACGGACCGTCACCGCCGGTCCGGCCAGAGTCTTCGCGCCCGGTACGACCTGGTGGACCGCTCCTTCGAGATAGCCGCGGACGCCGTGCTGTTCGACGGCGTCCGCGACCGACGCGGTGGCAAGGGACCGGTAGGCCTCAAGGGTCGCCTCGGAGTAGCTGGTCATAGGGGTTCTCCAGTCTTTGTCCCGGCTTCCGGGATACGGGTTCCGGGGGAACAGGTGCGGGGCGGGGGTGTCTTGGCGGTCAGGCCGGGCGGTCCGGGGCTCAGGCCGGGCTCCTGGGCGCGGTGGGCGCGCCCTTGACGGCCTTCTCCGGCTCGGTGCCGAGCGGCACGACGTGCTTCATGACGACGCCGTACACGAGGGCGCCGAGCAGTGACACCCCGGCGGCCACGGCGAGGGGGACGAAGTACGAGCCGCCGAAGGCGTCGAGGAGTACGCCCACCACGACGGGGCTGAGCGCACCGGCGGCGTTGGAGGCGAAGCCCTGGATACCGGCGAGCGAACCGACGTTGGCCGGGGTGGGCGCGACATCGGCGGGCAGTGCCCACAGGCTCGACGCGGCGAAGCAGAGCGACGCCTGGGAGACGGCGAGCAGGCCGAGCGCGACGTAGGCGCTCTCGACGACTCCGGCGAGCACGATCACCGAGGAGAGGATCAGCCCGACGACGATGGGGAATTTGCGCGCGTAGGTGACGGTGTGGCCCTGGTTGATCAGCCGGGTCTGCACCCAGCCGCCGGCCCACTGGGCGGGCATCGACACCAGCGCCGGGATCATGCCGAAGAAGCCGAGCTTGAGCAGGTCGAAGTCCCGCTCGTCGACCAGGTAGGACGGGAACCAGGTGATGAAGAAGTACAGGACGAAGGACAGGCAGAAGAAGCCCAGGACCATGCCCCACACCGTGCGGTAGCGGAACAGCTCCCTCCAGGGCATGGCGGGCACCGTCGAACTCGCCTCGTTGGCGCCGCCCGCCCGGATGTAGGCGCGCTCCTCGGCGCCCAGCTTCGGGTGCTCGTCGGGGTCCCGGTAGAACTTCAGCCAGAAGCCGGTGAAGCAGAGCCCGACGATTCCGGCGGCCACGAACGAGCCGCGCCAGCCGAGCCAGGCGATCACCACGGTGGTGACGGGCAGCGCGAAGGCGGTGCCCGCCCGGCCGCCGCTGTCGAAGATCGAGGCGGCCATGCCGCGCTCGCGGACCGGGAACCAGCGCGCCACGATCTGTGAACTCGACGGATACGCGGGCGACTCGACGGCTCCGAGCACCAGACGTACGAGGAACAGCACCAGGAATCCGGTGACCGCACCGACCAGCATGGTCGCGATCGACCAGGCGGCGACGGCGAAGGCCATCATCCGGCGCGGGCCGTAGCGGTCGACCAGCCAGCCGGCGCCGGGCAGGAACGCCGCGTACGTCCAGAAGAAGGCGCCGAGCAGCAGTCCGGTCGCGGTCTTGGAGAGGTCGAGGTCCTTGGTGATGTAGGGCAGTGCCACACCGAGGTTGGCGCGGTCCATGTAGTTGATGGTGACGGCCCCGAAGGCCAGCCAGATCATGGTCCATCTGACACGTCCCGCCGGGGTCGGCGGGACTGGTGGGGTTGCGGTCATGAATGCTCCTCGAACGTGCGTCGTCCTTGCACGTGAGCAGTGGCAGGAGTCATCGGTCGCCGGGTCCGGAGGTGGGGGCTCCTGGTGGATCCCGGTAGTGGCGTGAGCGTATGAGCCCGTTGTCCCCGGCGTGAAGGGCGAGTTGCACATACGGGTATTCGGAAAACGGATTGCGGCTCATTCGCTTCGTCGGACGGACCTTGTTGCCCGCTGTCGGCTCGCGTACAGCAAGGGGCATGCTGCGACCAGAAGTTCGTCTCGAATGGTTTGTCTCATTCCTCGGAGTCATCGACACGGGGAGTTTCAGTGCCGCCGCCGAGGCCGTTCACCGCTCCCAGCCGCGGGTGAGCATGCATGTGGCGGCGCTGGAGCGGGAGGCCGGTGTGCCGCTCTTCGACCGGAGCAGGCGGCCGGTGCGGCTGACGGAGGCCGGCGAGGTGCTCGCCGGTCACGCCCGCGCGATTCTGTACCGGCTGGGGACCGCCGAGGAGGCGATGGCCACCCGTCGGGATTCGGCCAGGGGTGTCGTGACGCTGGGGAGCTATCCGAGTGCGAGCGCCGCGTTCGTACCCGGTCTGCTGGAACATCTCGCGGTGAGCCGCCCGGCGATCAAGGTGGTGCTCGTCGAGCGGTCGACGCTGGAGCTGGACTCGGCGCTCTCGCACGGCGAGATAGACATCTACCTGCGGCCCATGGCTCCGCCGGTCGGTGACACGGTGCGGCTGCGGGCGCTGTGGCAGGAGTCCCTGGCGGTCGTTCTGCCGCTGGGGCACCCGCTGGACGAGTTGCCGGACCCGCTTCCGGTGGCGGCCGTCGCGGCGTATCCGCTGATCACCATCGGGCGGTTGGGCTCGCCGGACGTGCCCGGTTTCGAGACGTACAAGGTCTTCCGCGAGCACGGTTTCGAGCCGGAGGCCGTACAGGCGACGAACCAGCCGCAGACGCTCGTCTCGCTCGTCCGCAGCCGGCTCGGGGTGGGCGTGACCAACCATCTCGCGGTGTCCACGGCGGACACCCGGGACGTGTCGGTACGGCGTCTGGACGCCCCGTGCGGGCGCCGGGTGGCGGTGCACTGGGATGCGAACAGGCCGCTGATTCCGGCGGCGCGTACGCTGTTGCGGGAAATCCTCGAAGCGCCCATTCCGCCCGGAACTCGGCGGCTGTCTTAATCCGCAGGGGCCTCGTCGGGTAATTCGGATTCCGGCGGCAAGGCATTCGGAAAACGAATGACTGGCGTACGACGACCGGCCGCAGAAGGGCCGGTGAGGTAACGGCCGGTGGAGCAACGACCGTTCGGATAACGGCCGGTCGGGGATTTCATCGGCCGGCTCTCGCGGTCCGTACGCTGTCGGCGTCCTCGCCCCACGGCCACTGCGGCATGGGCAGTTTCCCGATGACCTCGCGCACGGCCTCGACGGCGGGTGAGACGACCGGTCCGGCGCGCCACCAGGCGGCGACGGCGCGCTCGCACTGCGGATCGGCGATGGGGACGAGCGCCACGCCCTCGGTGTTGGCGGTCGTCATGGCGAGGCTGTTGGTGACGCCGACACCAAGTCCGTGGCGGACCAGGGAGATCAGGGTCTGGGGCTGGTTCGTCCGGGCCGCGATGACCGGGTTGAGACCGGCGTTGGCGAAGGCGAGGTTCGTCTCGTACTGGCGGGCCTGGCCCTCGCCGCTCTCGCCGATGCTGATCACCGGGAGCATCGCGGTCTGCGCGAGACGTACGGAGCCGGTGCGCGCGAGCGGATGGTCGGCGCGGAAGACGGCGACGAGGGGTTCGCGCCAGAGCACCCGGCTGGCGACCAGGTCGGAGTTGATGAGGGGGTGCAGCGGGCGTATCGCGAGGTCGAGGTCGCCGCTGACGAGATCGGTGCCGAGCGCGACGCTCGGTCCCTCGCGCAGCACGAGCCGCACCTGGGGGTGGGTGACCCGCAGGGCGCGTACGGCGAGCGGGTAGAGGTACGAGGCCGCGCTGGGGTACGCCCCGAGCCTGACCTGTCCGGAAATCGTTCCCCCGGTGAGATCGGCCAGGACGTTGAGCCGGCGCAGGATCTCCTCGGCGTGCGGCAGCAGCCCGCGGCCCTCGGGTGTGAGGACCGCGGGCTGCACGGAGCGGTCGAGCAGTCGGGTGCCCAGCAGCCGTTCCAGCTCGGCGACATGACTGCTGACCCTGGGTTGTGAGCGGTAGAGGGCCTTCGCCGCGGCGGAGAATCCGCCGTGGTGGGCCACGGCCACGAAGCTGGCGATCCAGTCGATCCGGTAGTGGTAGACGCTCCCGATGTCCATGAGTCCCCGTCCCTTGTGCCTAGGTCTTCACCTAGGTCAGGGAGCCTACAGCGCAGGTCACGGGGGCTATGGAGGGTTTCTTCAGCGAATGAACCGATTCACGTAGTCGGCGCCGAGACCATTTTCCGTGTAGTGGGCACGACACATGTCGATCTTCGTGAAGGTGTCCTCGTAGCCGATCTGGACGCCGTTGTCGTCCACGTAGGCCATCGCTCCGGTGATGTTGAAGAACGTGATCATCTCGTCGCAGTCCGCCGGGACGGCGAGGGTGTGGATCTCGCCCGGGGGCTCGTAGACGAAGTGTCCGGCCTCGGCGACCCAGTCGTGCTCGTAGTAGTGCCACTTGCCCTTGATGACGTAGCCGAAGACGACTCCGGGGTGGCGATGGCGTGAAACGATCCCCGCCGCCGTGACCTTCAGCAGATTGCACCACTGGCCGGTGACGGTGTTGAACATCAGTGGTCGGAACCAGACGTTGGGGGCCTGCGGCACCCAGATCCGGTCGTCGTCGGGGAGGGCGGCGACGGCGATCTCCTCCGGGACCATGGTGGACAGCGGGATGACGGGGCCTTGCTGATCGGTCATGGTGCTCCTCCTGGGATACGGGGTTCAGGGGGATTCGGGAGTTCGGGGACTCACGAGCAGCCGGGGACAGGGGGGTCCGGCACTCGGACGTGCGGGCGCCCGACAGTTCAGGCGGCGAGATAGCCGCCGTCCACCGGGAGTACGGCTCCGGTGACGAAGCGCGCGTCCCGGCCGCAGAGGAACGTCACGGCGCCGGCCACGTCGGCCGGTTCGCCCCAACGCCCCATCGGGGTGCGCTCGATGATCCGCCGCGCCGCCTCGTCGTTGGTCTGCAGGTCGGCCGTCAGAGCCGTACGGATCCAGCCCGGCGCGACGGCGTTGACGCGGATGCCGTCCTCGGCCCAGGCCACGGCGAGCGCCTTGGTGAGCTGCGTGATGCCGCCCTTGCTCGCCGTGTAGGCGGGGACCCTGGGGCCGCCGAAGAAGCTCAGCATGGAGGCGACGTTGACGATGCAGCCGCCCGAGCGGCGCAGCAGGTCGTGCGAGGCGACGCAGGCGCGCATGGTGCCCGTGAGGTTGACGTCGACGACGCGGGCGAAGACCTCGGGTTCGTACTCGTGGCCACGGGCGATGACGCCGGCCGCGTTGACGAGGACGTCGAGCCTTTCGACACCGCCGAGGAAGTCTTCGAGGTCCCGGGCGCGGGTCAGGTCGATCTCGACGCGGCGGACCGAGTCGGGCAGTCGTCCGGCGGCGCCGGCGGCATCGAGCCCGGCGGCGATCACCCGGGCGCCGGCGGCGGCGAATCGCTCGGCGACGGCGGCGCCGATGCCACTGGTGCCACCGGTGACGACGACTGTGCGCCGGTCCTCGCCTCCCGCGTCGTGCTCCCCGTCGTCGACGGGCTCCGCAAGGTGCTCCTCGCTCACTGCCATCCCCTCCGCACGGAATCACGACGCTTCGGGTCCGATTCCAACAGCCCCGGCGGTGCGGGGCCTTCGATCATGCGGGAGGAGGATGACCCCCATTCGATTACGGCGGTGCGCGTGCGCGGCCAGGACCCGGCCCCGCACGCGCACCGCCCCGGACACCGTGGGTGGGAACGGTGTCCGGGGCGGTGGCGGCAGGAGCTGCCGGGTCAGCCTCGGTACTGCGCCAGTACGCGGGTGAAGTCCCAGTCGCCCTGGCCCACGCCGGAGCAGGTGTCCGCCCCGCCGCCGGTGCAGGGCCGGTCGCGGTTGACCGACCAGAAGGTCAGCCGGGCGAGGTGGCGCTGCTGCGCGTAGGCGAGGATGGTCCGGAAGTCGGCGACGGTGATGGTCTCGCCGACGTCCGTGACGCCGTTCATCGACGAGATACCGGTCTTGCGGTACGCCTCGTCGTCGCCGTAGCCGTAGGCGTTCTTGACAGCGGTCTTCAGACCCTCGGCCGCACGGACCGACAGCGTGCCCATGTTCTGGCCGTTGCCACCGAAGTTGAACGGCATGATCGTCCAGCTGTCGATCGTGAGGCCGGAGGAGGCCGCGCGGTTGATCAGGCTGGTGTCGGGGCCGTTCTGGCCGGTGCCGAAGGTGATGTAGAGCTTGATGCCGGGGTTGTTGGCCCGGATCGTCTTGAGCGCGTCCACCGTGCGCTGCTGGACGGTGGGGCTGTCGTAGGCGGCGGCCTCGATGTCGATGTCGATGGCCTTCAGGCCGTAGGCGTTGATGACCTTCTGGTACGCGGCGGCCAGCTCACCCGCGCTGCCGCAGGAGCTCTCCAGCTTGTTGCCGCTCCAGCCGCCGAAGGACGGGATGACGTCGCCGCCGCCCGCGCGGACGGTGTTGATGGTCTGCTGGTCCACGCCGCCGGTCAGCGGCCGGCCGCCGTCCCACTGCGGGTTGCAATAGCCGTTGCTGAGTACGAAGGCGAGGGTGAACCACTTCACGCCGGTCGCGTTCTGGACGGTGGCGGGGTTGGGCGGGCTTCCCCAGCCGTTGTAGATGTACGGCGCGACGGCCATGGGCGCGCCGCCCGGGTCGGGGTTCCCGCCGCCGGAGGGCGCGGTCCACTTCTGGTTCGCGGAGCCGGTGCAGGTCCACAGCTGGAGCTTGGTGCCGTTGGCGGAGCTGTTGCCGGTGGCGTCCAGGCACTTGTTCGCCTGGGTGTTGACGATGTCGCGGGCCGCCGAGACGGTCCACTTCTGGTTGGCGGCTCCGGAGCAGGACCAGAGCTGGAGGACGGCACCGTTCGCCGTGCCGTTGTCCTTCACGTCGAGGCACTTGCCCAGCGCGCGGATCGTGCCGTCCGAGGCGACGTCCCACTGCTGCGCGGCGCTGCCGTTGCAGTCGTACAGCTGAACGGCCGCGCCGTTGGCGGAGCTCGCGCCCGCCACGTCCACGCACTTGCCACCGAGGCCGGTGATGGTGCCGACGGCCGCGACGGCGGCGGTCGCGGGCGTCACGCTCATGGTCGAGGCGACGGCCACCAGGGGCATGGCCAGCAGTGCCAGCGGTCTGAGGTGCTTCCAGGGCTTGAACATGGCGGTCATGCGAGGTCACCGTCCACTTCTGAGGGGGCCCGCCGGGAACGCCCGGTGGGCCGGATCGTCCTCGGGTGCCGGACGGGCCGGGACCTGTCCGGCCCGG
>NZ_JBHUZM010000069.1:0-40268 GCF_042667665.1 Streptomyces sp. NPDC057307
CTCGTGAAGAGGGGGCGGGCCTTCCGCCGTACCGACCCTGCGACCGCCGTGACGCGGGCGTCTACTGGCCCGCGAACTTGTCGCTCATCATCGTGTACAGCTGCTGGGCGCCCTCGCCGAGCCGGGGACCGGCCAGCCAGCCCGAAGTGACCGGGCCGATGGACGTGTTGGAGACCAGCACCGAGTCGCCGTCGGGTCCCGCCGCGAACCAACCACCGCCGGAGGATCCACCGGTCATGGAGCAGCCGATGCGCCACATCGTGGGCGTACCGGGGGCGATCGAGAGCCGGCCGGCGTTGTCGACGCACTTGTGCATGATCAGCCCGTCGTACGGCGGGGCGGCGGGGTAACCCCACGCGCCCAGGCTGCCGATGGCGCTCGCCTCAGGCGCGTCGAAGTCGACGTCCAGGGCCGCGCCGACGGTCTCCTCCAGCGACTTGCCGCCGTTCTCCGGAGTGACGTGCATGACCGAGTAGTCGTACGCCGCTCCGTCGCCGCCGGTCGGACCGCCGTCGCTGATCCACTCGTTGGAGGTCGCGACCCAGTCGGCCCAGTACTGCCCGTACGGTGCGATCTCCTGCGGCTGCGCGTTCTGCAGCGCGTCGGCGGACTTGCCCGTGTTGTTGTAGGCGGGGACGAACATGATGTTCCGGTACCAGCCGCCGCCCGCGCCCGCGTGCACGCAGTGGCCCGCGGTCCACACCAGGTTGGACTTGCCGGGGTTCTTCGGGTCCTTCACGACGGTGGCCGAGCAGACCATCGAGCCCTCGGGGGAGTCGAAGAAGACCTTGCCGACGGGCGCCGCGTGGTCGGTGTACGGCGTCTTCTCCGGCTCGGCCCGGACCGGCTGCGGCTCGGGGTCGGTGACGTCCTGGTCGCCGGAGATGTCACCGACGGCGAGGGTCTTCGTCGGCGACTTCGCCGTCTTCATCCGCTCGGGCTTCCACAGGTCCTTGATGACCGGGTTGACGAAGTCCTTGGCCTCACGCAGCCACTTGTTCTTCTCCCAGTTCTTCCACTCACCGTCCTTCCACTTCTCCGGGTCGACACCGTGCTCCTTGAGCCGGTCGGCCAGATCCGCGGGTATCTCCGCACCTGCCTTGTCCGCGGCGGGAGTCGAGGCGGCGGCCTTGTCGGCCGCCTTGTCCTCGCTGTCACCGCCGCAGGCGGTGGCCGTCAGCGCGAGGGCCGCGGCGAGGCCGGTCGCGGCCAGCAACGGACGTATGGATCGCATGAAAACCGTTCCCCCTGAATGTACTTGAGTCACTTGCCATGAACGTGTCACACAACAAGGTGGTCCTGTGACGGGCCGTCTAGCGGTCCACCGGCGGCCGTGTCCGCCGTGCCGGACGGACACGGCGGACCACTCGCCCGGTACTACTGGCCGGCGTACTTCTTGCTGACCGCTTCGTAGATGCCCTTGGCCTCGTCGCCGAGTCGCGGGCCCGCGAGCCAGCCCGCGGTCACCGGGCCGATCGAGGTGTTCGACACCAGGGCCGGCTCACCGTCCTGGCCGTTGGCGATCCAGCCGCCCCCGGACGAACCACCGGTCATCGTGCACCCGATGCGATGCATCGTCGGGTCCTGGGCGTTGATCGACAGCCGGCCGGGCTTGCCGCCGCACTGGAAGAGCTTCTGGCCGTCGAACGGCGGCGCCGCCGGATAGCCGGTCGCCGTCATCGAGTCGATCTCCGGCGTGGCCGGCGCGTTGAAGTCGACCGGCAGCGCCGCGCCGACGGTTTCCTCCAGCGACTTGCCGTCACCGCCCTTCTCGGGCGTCACATGGATCACGGCGAAGTCGAACGGGGCACCCAGGCCGCCGGTCGCCGCGCCCTCCGCGATCCACTCCTCCGAGGTCTGCGCCCAGTTGCCCCACCAGATCCCGTGCGGCGCGATCTCCTCCTTGGCGGCGCTCTCCAACTCCGAGATCGACAGATCGCTGTTGTTGTACGACGGGACGAAGGCGATGTTCCGGTACCAGCCGCCGCTCTTGCCCGCGTGCACGCAATGGCCCGCCGTCCAGACCATGTTGGACTTGCCGGGGTTGGCGGGGTCCTTCACCACGGTCGCCGAGCAGACCATCGAGCCGTCGGGTCCGTCGAAGAAGAGCTTGCCCGCCTCCGGCACGTCACCGTCGTACGGCGCGCTCACCGGCGTCGCCTCCACCGGCTGCGGAGTCGGGTCGGTGACACCCGCGTCGCCGGAGATGTCCTCCTCCTCCACCGGCTTGTCGGGCTCCTCCGCGTCCCGCATCCGGTCCGGGTCCCACAGCCCCTCGATGATGGGATTGACGTAGTCCCGTGCCTCACGGAGCCACTTGTCCTTGTCCCAGTTCTTCCATTCGCCGTCCCTCCACTTGTCCAGGTCGATCCCGCGCTCCTTGAGGCGGTCCTGCAGATCGGCCGGAACAGTGATCTTGTCGCCGGAGGACTCGCTGGACGAACCACTCGGCTTGTCCGCCGAGTTCGTCTCCTCGGAGGGCCCGCAGGCGGTGGCCGTCAGAGCCAGGGCTGCCGCGAACGAGGCGACCGCGACGGCGGAAGAGCTTCTACGCCGCGCGCTCCTCCCACGACGAGTGGTGAACGGTGGGCGAATGGCTCGCATGTCGGGATCCCCCTGGGACTTCGGAACTGTTCTGAACTGACGGATCAAACGGGCTGATCCGGACGAATCGACCCGGTCGTGGAGACCTGAGCCGGAAGTCGGCCTCCACTATGCCGGTGCCGTTGGGGACGGCCGACGGCAGGGCCGCGGTTCCGCCGCCGAAGGATCTTCCGATCGGCCGTGATCCCGGGCGCCTCCCGTCGTTGGTACCTACGGGGGACTCGGCGCCGGCGTTCACCACACGCATCGCGGCGCTCGAAACCACCGCGTCGACGTGTGACGTAACCGTTTCCCGCGGGAGGACCGACAGCCGTGGCCGTGGCCCAACTTCCTTCACCGGTGCCGCTCGCCGCCCCCGTCGGCGACGCCACCTCCCGGTCCGGGGACCACCGCCGTGACGACCACCGGAAAGACCACCGGACAGCGACCACACCGGCTCTCTGACCCGGTCCCCATACAAGGAAGTCCTCCCGTGAACCCCACCCCCACACCCGACGCCCCCGAGATCGTCGGCCGCCCCACCGCCCAGGACCTCGGGCCGGGCGACCCGTACGACACGGCGACGATCCCGCCCGTGACGATCGCCGCGGCCACGGTGCCCCGCCAACTGCCCGTGGGTGAAGGGGCGGACGCCGACTCCCGCACACCGGACGCACGCGTCACGGACCCGGCTTCCCGGACGACGGCGGCCGACCACCCGGACCACCTCGACGACCCGGACCCGCGCACGGCCGCCGACGGCGCGTCCGTGGAGAACCTGCTGCGGTGCTGGGTCAGGGAGAGCAACGTCCCCCGGCCGGACGGAAACACCCTCAGGATCCCGCTCCACGCGAGCGGCACCGCCCTCCTCGTCCCCGTGCGCTACTGGTCGGCCACCGGCTGGCACCGCTTCGGCCCGCCCCTCCTGGAGAGCGCCGGACCGCACTCCACGCCCGCCGACGCCGTCACCGTCGCCGCACTCCTCGGCCGCGAGTCGGGTCAGAGCCAGGGCGCCGAACTGGTCGCCAGAGTCGCCGACTCCGCCCGCCGTACGGCCGACTTCCTCACCGACCGGCGGAGGAACCCCGGCCCCGTCGACACCGACCTCTTCCTCACCGCCGAACAGTCGCTCCTTCTCGGTCACCCCCATCACCCCACCCCCAAGAGCCGCGAAGGGCTCTCCGACACCGAGCACCGCCACTTCTCACCTGAACTGCGCGGCTCCTTCCCTCTCCACTGGATGGCCGTCGACCGCTCCGTGCTCGCCACCGACTCGGCCTGGACCGAACAGGGCCGCGTCGTACACGCCGAGCAGCTCACCGCCCGTCTCGCGGGAGACCTGGCCCTCCCCGACCACACCGTCCCGCTGCCTCTCCACCCCTGGCAGGCACGCGAGTTGGCGCACCGCCCCGCCGTACGCGCGCTGCTCGACGCCGGACTGCTCCACGAGCTCGGGCCGCACGGCGACCCCTGGCACCCCACCTCCTCCGTCCGTACGGTGCACCGGACCGGCGCCCCCGCCATGCTCAAACTGTCCCTCGGCGTACGCATCACCAACTCCCGCCGCGAGAACCTCCGCAAGGAACTCCACCGCGGCGTCGAGGTCCACCGGCTGCTGCGCGGCGGCCTCGCCCAGCAGTGGCGCGCCGCGCACCCCGGCTTCGACATCGTGCGCGACCCCGCCTGGCTCGCCGTCGACGCTTCCGACGGCGAACCGGTCGCCGGGCTCGACGTGATGCTGCGCCACAACCCGTTCCGCCCCGACAACGACGCCGTCTGCCTCGCCGGCCTCGTCACCCCGCGCCCCTGGCCCGGCCGCCCGGACACGCACTCCCGCCTCGCCGACATCGTGACCGGCCTCGTCGCCCGCACGGGTCGGCCCACCGGCGCGGTCGCCGCGGAGTGGTTCCTGCGCTACCTCGACCACGTCGTACGCCCGGTGCTCTGGCTCGACGCCACGGCGGGCGTCGCCCTGGAAGCCCACCAGCAGAACACCCTGGTGGTCCTCGACCCCGAGGGCTGGCCCGTCGGCGGACGCTACCGCGACAACCAGGGCTACTACTTCCGCGAGTCCCACCGCGACGCCCTTGAGCGCCGCCTCCCCGGCATCGGCGCGGTGAGCGACACCTTCGTCCCCGACGACATCACCGACGAGCGCTTCGCCTACTACCTCGGCATCAACAACGTCTTCGGTCTGATCGGGGCGTTCGGCTCCCAGCGCCTCGCCGACGAACGCGTACTCATCGCCGCCTTCCGCCAGTTCCTCACCCGGGACGCGTCACTCGGCTCACCCCTGCCCGGCCAACTCCTGGAGGCGACCACGCTGCGCTGCAAGGCCAACATGCTCACCCGACTCCACGGCCTGGACGAACTCGTCGGCCCGGTCGACACCCAGTCCGTCTACGTCACCATCACCAACCCCCTTCGCCATTGATCGCACACACCCGCCCGAACCGCCGAGAGGAGACCGTCACCGTGCCTCCCACCGACGCCGGCACCGACACAGGCACGGCGGCCGGCCCAGGACCCCACCTGGCCGGGAGCGCCGAGGACACCCTCGACCTGCGGCTGACCGAGGACCTCGTCGCGCTGTTCGGAGCGGGTGAACCGGTGGCGACCGAGGCACCGTCGCCGGGCGGCGCCGGTGAGTCCGCCCTCCTCGATTCCCCCGCCCGGTGGGGCGCGGCCGGCACCTCCGCCGGTGTATTCCGGCTCGTCCCCGTACGCGTGGAGCGCGATCTGACCCTCATCAGCCGCTGGATGAACGATCCAGCCGTCGCCGCCTTCTGGGAACTGGCGGGACCCGAAGCCGTCACCGCCCACCATCTGCGCACCCAACTGCGCGGCGACGGCCGCAGCGTCCCGTGCCTCGGCGTGCTCGACGGCGTCCCCATGAGCTATTGGGAGCTCTACCGCGCCGATCTCGATCCTCTTGCCCGCCATTACCCCGCCCGTCCTCATGACACCGGACTCCATCTCCTCATCGGTGGTGTGGCCGACCGCGGCCGTGGTGTCGGCACCACTTTGCTCCGAGCCGTCTCCGAACTCGTCCTCGACCACCGGCCGCGCTGCGGCCGTGTCGTCGCCGAACCGGACCTGCGCAACACCCCTTCCGTCGCCGCCTTTCTCAGCGCCGGATTCCGCCTTTCCGCGGAACTCGACCTGCCCGGCAAACGAGCCGCCCTCATGATCCGCGAACGAGCCCTGCGAGACCTGCTGTGAATGACCCGCTGCTTTCCATACACCGCACGATCCACATCGGTTCCGTCCCGAGGAGTCCCCGTGCCGACATCCCCGACCACACGCGCTTCCGCCACCACCGGCAGCGGCCCCACCACCAGTAGCCCCGGAGCCGGGGCCCCCGGCAGCGCGCCCACCGGCAGCGACGCCCCCGGCACCGGTGCCCCCCAGCCCGTCCCCCTCTTCACGCCGCCCGAGCTGACCCCGCGCCTCTGGGCCGGAGCCGCCGCCCGGCTCCTCGCGAAACTCCTCGGTGAATTCGCGTACGAGGGGATCATCGAGCCCGTCGCACGGGTCCGCGCCAACGGCCAAGCGCCCGACCGCTACACGCTCGCGCTCGACGACGGCACCCCCCTCACCTTCACCGCCCGACGCGGCGCGTACGGCGCCTGGCGCGTCGACCCCCACTCCGTCGAGCACGCCGGGCAGCCCTTCCGGGACCCTCTCCGCTTCCTCGTGCTCGCGCGCCGCCTCCTCGCGATCGACGGCGCCACCCTCGGCCACCTCGTCCGCGAACTGAACGCCACCCTCGTCGCCGACGCCAGGATCGCCGGCACCGCGCTCACCGCGGCCCAACTCGCCGACCTCGACTACGCCGACCTCGAAGGCCACCAGACCGGCCACCCCTGGCTCATACTCAACAAGGGCCGCATAGGCTTCTCCGCCACCGACTCCACCCGCTGGGCACCCGAGTCCCGCACCCCCTCCGCGCTCCCCTGGATAGCGGTCAGCACCGCCATCGCCACCTACCGGGGCGTGCTCTCCCTCGCCTCTCCCGGACAGCTCTACGGCTCCGAACTCGACCCCGCGACCCGCGAAGGCTTCGCCTCCGTGCTCCGCTCGCGCGGCCTCGACCCGGACACGTACCTCTATCTCCCCGTACACCCCTGGCAGTGGGACGAAGTGCTGCTCCCGCTCTACGCCGCCGAGATCGCCGGCGGTGCGATCGTCCCGCTCCCCACCGACGGCGATCTCAGACTGCCGCAGCAGTCCATCCGTACGTTCCTCAACACCACCCGGCCGGACCGGCACACGGTGAAACTGCCGCTGTCCATCCTCAACACCCTTGTCTGGCGCGGTCTGCCCACCGAACGCACGCTCGCCGCTCCGGCCGTCACCGCCTGGATGCGGGGGCTGTACGAGTCGGACCCCTTCCTCCACGACGAATGCGGGGTGATCCTGCTCGGCGAGGTGGCGTCGGTGACCGTGACCCATCCGCTCTACGACCACCTGCCCGAGGTCCCGTACCAGTACAAGGAACTCCTCGGCGCGATCTGGCGTGAACCCCTCCCGGCCCGGCTCGCCCCCGGCGAACGCGCGCGGACCCTCGCGTCCCTCCTGCACACCGATCCACAGGGCCGTGCCTTCACCGCCGAGCTGGTCGAACGGTCAGGGCTCCCCGCCGAGGTCTGGCTCCGCAGGCTCTTCGCCGCGCTGCTGCCTCCCCTGCTGCGCTTCCTCTACCGCTACGGCACCGTCTTCTCACCGCACGGGGAGAACGCCGTCGTCGTCTTCGACGAGAGGGACGTCCCCGTCCGTCTCGCGATCAAGGACTTCGTGGACGACGTGAACATCAGCGCCCGGCCGCTGCCGGAGCACGAGACGATGCCGCAGGAGGTCCGGGACACCCTCCTTACCGAGGAGCCGTCCTTCCTCGTCCAGTTCATCCACTCCGGGCTCTTCGTCGGTGTCTTCCGCTTCCTCGCACCGCTGTGCCAGGACCAACTGGACGTCCCGGAGCGGACGTTCTGGTCACTCGTACGGGCCGAAATCCTGCGCCACCAGGCCCGGTTCCCCGAACTCAAGGACCGCTTCGAGACATTCGACCTGCTCACGCCCCGTATCGCGCGGCTCTGTCTCAACCGCAACCGGCTGCATCTCGACGGATACCGCGACCGGGCCGACCGCCCGCACGCCGCCGTGCACGGGACGGTGCCCAATCCGCTCGCCCTCCCGGCGGGTGGTGCGAACGGGACGTGATCGCCGTTGTCAGTGGTGAGCCGTAGGGTGGTCGGGCTATGACGAAGCCATCTCTCTCCGAGCTCCTCCATGCCGCCGTCACCGCTGTCGGCGGTGTGGAACGCCCAGGCCAGGTCAGCATGGCCGAGGCCGTCGCGGAGGTCATCGACGACAACTCCCATCTGCTCGTGCAGGCCGGCACCGGCACCGGAAAGTCACTCGGCTATCTGGTCCCGGCGCTGGCGCACGGCGAGCGTGTCGTGGTGGCCACCGCGACCCTGGCCCTGCAGCGGCAGCTCGTGGAGCGTGACCTGCCGCGTACGGTCGACGCGCTGAGCCCCCTGCTGGGGCGGCGGCCCGAGTACGCCATGCTCAAGGGCCGCTCCAACTACCTCTGTCTGCACCGTCTCAACGAGGGCGTGCCGCAGGAAGAGGAGGATGGGCTCTTCGACCAGTTCGAGGCGGCGGCGCCCACGAGCAAGCTCGGCCAGGACCTGCTGCGGATGCGGGACTGGGCGGACGAGACGGAGACCGGCGACCGCGACAATCTCACGCCTGGTGTCTCCGACCGGGCATGGGCGCAGATCTCGGTGTCGTCCCGTGAGTGCCTGGGTGCGACGAAATGCGCCTACGGCGCGGAGTGCTTCGCCGAGATGGCACGCGAGCGCGCCAAGCTCGCCGACGTCGTGATCACCAACCACGCACTCCTGGCCATCGACGCCATTGAGGGCGCCCCCGTCGTCCCGCAGCACGAGGTGCTGATCGTCGACGAGGCCCACGAACTGGTGTCGCGGGTCACCGGGGTCGCCACCGGCGAGCTCACGCCCGGCCAGGTCAACCGCGCGGTCCGCCGCGCGGCCAAGCTGGTCAACGAGAAGGCGGCCGACTCGCTCCAGACGGCCGCCGAGACCTTCGAACGGCTGATGGAGCTGGCCCTCCCCGGCCGGCTCGAAGAGGTCCCCGAAGACCTCGGCTACGCGCTGATGGCCCTGCGTGACGCCGCGCGCACGGTCATCTCGGCGATCGGCGCCACGCGCGACAAGTCCGTGCAGGACGAGGACGCCGTACGCAAGCAGGCTCTCGCGTCCGTCGAATCCATCCACAGCGTCGCCGAGCGGATCGCCAACGGCAGCGAGTGGGACGTGGTCTGGTACGAGCGCCACGACCGGTTCGGTGCGTCGCTGCGGGTCGCTCCGCTCTCGGTGTCGGGCCTGCTGCGGGAGAAGCTCTTCAATGAGCGCTCGGTGGTCCTCACCTCGGCCACGCTCAAGCTCGGCGGTGACTTCAACGGCGTCGGAGCGTCGTTGGGGCTGTCCCCTGAGGGGACGGAGGGGGAGGACGTCCCCCGGTGGAAGGGTCTCGACGTCGGTTCGCCCTTCGACTATCCCAAGCAGGGCATTCTCTATGTCGCACGGCATCTCTCCCCGCCCGGTCGGGAGGGCTCACGCGGCGACATGATGGACGAGCTGGCGGAGCTGGTCGAGGCGGCGGGCGGCCGTACGCTCGGACTGTTCTCCTCCATGCGGGCCGCCCAGGCGGCCGCCGAGGAACTGCGCGGCAGACTCGACACGCCGATCCTGCTTCAAGGGGAGGAAACTCTCGGCGAATTGATCAAGGCTTTCGCGGCAGACCCCGCGACCTGTCTGTTCGGCACACTCTCGCTCTGGCAGGGCGTGGATGTCCCCGGGCCGAGTTCACAGCTGGTGGTGATGGACCGGATTCCGTTCCCGCGTCCCGACGATCCACTGATGAGCGCGCGCCAGAAGGCGGTGGAGCAGTCCGGTGGCAACGGCTTCATGGCCGTGGCCGCCACACATGCCGCTCTCCTGATGGCTCAGGGCGCCGGCCGGCTGGTGCGGGCCTCGGGCGACCGTGGTGTCGTGGCCGTCCTGGACCCCCGGCTGGCGAACGCGCGGTACGGCAGCTATCTACGGGCTTCGATGCCCGATTTCTGGTACACGACGGACCGCAACCAGGCCCGTCGCTCCCTGGCCGCGATCGACGAGCGGGCCAAGTCGGAGGGCCGGTAGCCGGAGGATCCAGACGCGGGCCCGCCCACCATGGGCCCGCGGCGGGCACAGCGAGGCCCCGGGACCGGCGCAGTAGGTCCCGGGGCCGGCCTGATGCCGGCGAGCCCTCACACCCGCCGCAGGACCGCCACAACCTTGCCCAGGATCGTCGCGTCGTCGCCGGGAATCGGCTGGTACGCCGCATTGTGCGGGAGCAGCCACACATGGCCGTCCTCGCGCCTGAAGCGCTTGACGGTGGCTTCGCCGTCCAGCATCGCGGCCACGATGTCCCCGTTCTCGGCCACGGGCTGGCGGCGGACCGTCACCCAGTCGCCGTCGCAGATCGCCGCCTCGATCATCGAGTCTCCGACGACCTTGAGGACGAACAGCTCGCCGTCACCCACCAGTTGGCGGGGGAGCGGGAACACGTCCTCGACGGACTCCTCGGCGAGGATCGGTCCGCCCGCCGCGATCCGGCCCACCAACGGCACGTACGACGCGGCGGGTTTGCCGGTCGTGTCCGTCTGTTGGGTGCTCGGCTGGTCGGAGCCCCGGACCTCGTACGCCCTCGGCCGGTGCGGATCCCTGCGCAGGAATCCCTTGCGCTCCAGAGCCATCAACTGATGGGCGACGGAGGACGTGCTGGACAGACCGACGGCCTGGCCGATCTCGCGCATCGACGGCGGATATCCCCGTCGTTGCACCGAGTCGCGGATGACTTCGATGACCCGTCGCTGCCGGTCCGTGAGACCGGAGCTGTCCGCCCGGATTCCAGGAGGTCGGCCGGGCAGCGAGCGAGTGGGCTTTACGCCCTCCGGATTCGTGGCTGCGTCATTCATGGCATGCACCGGCTCGACTCGGCTCTGGGAGCGGTCCTGGGCGGTAATGGTGGCGCTGTCTGCGGTAGTGGTCACGTCGGCCCCTCTCGAAATGTTCTCCCTAGCTGGACAACGGTAGTTGCTTTCGAAAGGTTGCGCCAAACACACGTTCGAGTGAAAATCCCCGGAAGTGCTGACGGGGCAATACCAGAGGTGTATGTGACGCGTATTCGGCGCCGCCCGCACGGGTCGTCCATCGCTCATCTACCGGCCGTCCACGGCTCATTGCGGTAATCCTCACCGCTGTCACGGCCGGGCCGACGGCGCCCAGTCTCTCATCGGGCGGCCCGGAATCGCGGTACGTTCCGGGCTCCCGTACTCTCGTGCCGGGCCGCTTCGCGGCGTCGACGAGGGCTGCCCCGCGCTTGGCGCGGGACGGCCGCCGTACGGACTCCGTACGGCCGTCGGCCGGTCGCCCGCCACGACACGCGCGACCGCTCCGAAGCGTGCGTCATCCCCACATGTAGTGGTTGGATTGGCTCAGTCGCCCAGAAGTAGTGGTCCCGGGTCTTTCCTGACGGAGGCCATCGCCTATGCTGGAGACTGCTTCGTACGGCCCCTCCAGGGCCCGTCGAGGCTTCTCAGTCGTGCTGTGAAGGAGGGTCGGAAGCCATGCACTGTCCCTTCTGCAGGCACCCCGACAGCCGTGTCGTCGACAGTCGCACCACCGACGACGGGACGTCCATCCGACGCCGCCGTCAGTGCCCCGACTGCTCCCGCCGTTTCACGACGGTGGAGACCGCCTCGCTGATGGTGATCAAGCGCAGCGGAGTCACGGAACCTTTCAGCCGTACCAAGGTCATCTCCGGTGTGCGCAAGGCATGTCAGGGGCGACCGGTCACCGAGGACGCTCTCGCCCAACTCGGCCAGCGGGTCGAGGAGGCGCTGCGCGCCACCGGCAGCGCCGAACTGACCACCCACGATGTAGGGCTGGCCATACTCGGCCCCTTGCAGGAGCTCGACCTCGTCGCGTACCTGCGCTTCGCATCCGTATACAGGGCGTTCAACTCGCCCGAAGACTTCGAGGCCGCCGTGGCGGAGCTCCGTTCGCGGCCTCCCACCGAGGAAGACGGGCTCGGCGCGACCCCCGAGGTCCCCGCGCCCGTCACCGCTGCCGACTGACCGGACCCCGGTCCCGGCACCGGCTCACCGTCACCGACTGTCGAGCGGTGACGACCGATCGGTCATCGATGGATCATCGATCGGTTACCGACCTATCGCGACAGCTCAGCGACCGATCATTGTCGATCGGGCGCCCCAGCGGCGATGAGACCCGCCACGAGCACCCCACGCGGTGCCCGTGGCAATGGACACATCACTGTGCCATGGGAAGAACATGGCACTTCAGGGCGTTTTCGCCTGTATATGGGAGGCGGCATGACAGAGACGGCGAGCGGTCCGACGGCACGAGGTTCCCGCACCAAGGGAGCCAAGGGCGGTAAGGGCCTGCGTATCGAGCGAATCCACACGACCCCCGGCGTGCATCCGTACGACGAGGTGGTCTGGGAGCGCCGGGACGTCGTCATGACCAATTGGCGCGACGGCTCGGTCAACTTCGACCAGCGTGGCGTCGAGTTCCCCGGCTTCTGGTCGGTGAACGCGGTCAACATCGTCACCAGCAAGTACTTCCGCGGGGCTGTCGGCACGCCGCAGCGCGAGACGAGCCTGAAGCAGCTCATCGACCGGATCGTGAAGACGTACCGCAAGGCGGGCGAGGACAACGCGTACTTCGCCTCGCCGGCCGACGCGGAGATCTTCGAGCACGAGCTGGCGTACGCCCTCCTGCACCAGGTCTTCAGCTTCAACTCGCCGGTGTGGTTCAACGTGGGCACGCCCCAGCCCCAACAGGTCTCGGCCTGCTTCATCCTGGCCGTCGACGACTCCATGGAGTCGATCCTCGACTGGTACAAGGAAGAGGGCATGATCTTCAAGGGCGGTTCCGGCGCCGGCCTGAACCTCTCCCGGATCCGTTCCTCCAAGGAGCTTCTCTCCTCCGGCGGCAACGCCTCGGGTCCTGTCTCCTTCATGCGCGGTGCCGACGCCTCCGCCGGAACGATCAAGTCCGGCGGCGCCACGCGCCGCGCGGCCAAGATGGTCATCCTCGACGTCGACCACCCCGACATCGAGAACTTCATCGAGACCAAGGTGAAGGAAGAGGAGAAGATCCGCGCCCTGCGTGACGCGGGCTTCGACATGGACCTGGGCGGCGACGACATCACGTCCGTCCAGTACCAGAACGCCAACAACTCGGTCCGGGTGAACGACGAGTTCATGAAAGCCGTCGAGGCGGGCGGCAAGTTCGGGCTGCG
Organism: Streptomyces sp. NPDC057307; assembly: GCF_042667665.1. NCBI lineage: Bacteria > Bacillati > Actinomycetota > Actinomycetes > Kitasatosporales > Streptomycetaceae > Streptomyces > Streptomyces sp. NPDC057307. Next base: position 12,979 of record NZ_JBHUZM010000069.1, read on the forward strand.
CGCCCGGATGACCGGCGACGTCATCGAAGAAGTCGAGGCGAAGTCCCTCTTCCGCAAGATGGCCGAGGCCGCGTGGGCCTGCGCCGACCCCGGCATTCAGTACGACGACACGATCAACCAGTGGCACACCTGCCCGGAATCAGGCCGGATCAACGGCTCGAACCCGTGCAGCGAGTACATGCACCTGGACAACACGTCGTGCAATCTGGCCTCGCTGAACCTCATGAAGTTCCTCAAGGACGACGCCAAGGGAAACCAGTCGTTCGAGATCGACCGTTTCTCCAAGGTCGTCGAACTGGTCATCACGGCGATGGACATCTCCATCTGCTTCGCCGACTTCCCGACCCAGAAGATCGGCGAGAACACCCGCGCCTTCCGTCAGTTGGGCATCGGCTACGCCAACCTCGGCGCCCTGCTGATGGCGACGGGCCACGCGTACGACAGTGACGGCGGCCGCGCGCTCGCCGGCGCCATCACCTCGCTGATGACCAGCACGTCGTACAAGCGCTCCGCCGAACTGGCCTCGGTCGTCGGTCCCTACGACGGCTACGCGCGCAACGCCGAGCCGCACCAGCGCGTCATGAAGCAGCACGCGGACGCCAACAGCGCGGCCGTGCACGTCGACGACCTGGACGGCCCGATCTGGGCGGCGGCCACCGAGGCTTGGCAGGACGTCATCCGTCTCGGCGCCAAGAACGGTTTCCGCAACGCGCAGGCGTCGGTCATCGCGCCCACCGGCACCATCGGTCTCGCGATGTCCTGCGACACCACCGGCCTGGAACCCGACCTCGCGCTGGTCAAGTTCAAGAAGCTGGTCGGCGGCGGCTCGATGCAGATCGTCAACGGCACGGTGCCGCAGGCCCTGCGCCGCCTGGGCTACCAGGAGGAGCAGATCGAGGCGGTCGTCGCCCACATCGCCGAGAACGGCAATGTGATCGACGCGCCCGGCCTCAAGCCCGAGCACTACTCGGTCTTCGACTGCGCGATGGGCGAGCGTTCCATCTCCGCGATGGGCCACGTCCGGATGATGGCCGCGATCCAGCCCTGGATCTCCGGCGCGCTCTCCAAGACGGTGAACCTGCCGGAGACGGCCACGGTCGAGGACGTCGAAGAGGTCTACTTCAAGGCGTGGAAGCTCGGCGTCAAGGCGCTGGCGATCTACCGCGACAACTGCAAGGTCGGCCAGCCCCTCTCCGCGAAGAAGAAGGAGCAGGTCGCGGAGAAGGCCGAGGACACCATCCGCCAGGCGGTGGAGAAGGTCGTCGAGTACCGCCCGGTCCGGATGCGCCTGCCCAAGGGCCGTCCCGGCATCACCACGTCCTTCACGGTGGGCGGCGCCGAGGGTTACATGACGGCGAACTCCTACCCGGACGACGGGCTCGGCGAGGTCTTCCTGAAGATGTCCAAGCAGGGGTCGACCCTCGCGGGCATGATGGACGCCTTCTCGATCGCGGTGTCGGTGGGACTTCAGTACGGCGTCCCGCTGGAGACGTACGTCTCGAAGTTCACCAACATGCGCTTCGAGCCGGCCGGTATGACGGACGACCCGGACGTGCGCCTCGCCCAGTCGATCGTGGACTACATCTTCCGGCGGCTGGCGCTCGACTTCCTTCCGTTCGAGACGCGCTCGGCCCTCGGGATCCACTCGGCCGACGAGCGTCAGCGTCACCTGGAGACCGGCTCGTACGAGCCGTCCATGGACGACGAGGAGGGAATGGACGTCGAGAGCCTGGCGCAGTCGGCACCGCGCCATGTCGAGCCCCTGAAGGCGGTGCCGGTCGCGACGTCGAAGGCCGCCGAGACGCCGGCGCCCAAGCAGGCACACACCTCCGCGGAGCTCGTGGAGATGCAGCTCGGCATCAGCGCCGACGCGCCGCTCTGCTTCTCCTGCGGTACGAAGATGCAGCGGGCCGGGTCCTGCTACATCTGCGAGGGCTGCGGTTCGACGAGCGGCTGCAGCTGAGACCGGGGGAGTGACTCCCGTTCCGCGGTACAGGGCCTGAAGGGAGGGGCGTCGGCATGGTGCCGGCGCCCCTCTCCCTGTGTCCGGGGCCTCCGCCTCGCGTCTACGCCGGACGGGCTTCAGGCGACCCGGTCCAGGCGACCCGGTTCGGACGGCCCGTTTCAGACGGCCCGGTGGGCCGTCGTCGTCACACCCCGCCCATCTGCTCCGTGAACTCCTGCGGGTCGGCGGCGTCGAAGCCCCGGAGCACCGGGCGGAAGTCCCACGTACCCGACTCGTCCCTGGTGAACTCGGCGATCGTCGCCGCCGTCGCCCCCGGGACCTCGGCGAAGTCGCTCGCCGTCAGCTCCGCGAGACCCTCGAGCACACGGACGCCCGGCCCCGATATGTCGGCGAACGTCCTGCGGCCCTCGCGCTGCTGGATGACGACCCCCACCACCACGCGCACATAGTCCGAGCCCAGCCGGTCGAGCTCCAGTGTCATCACCTCGTCGGAGCCGAATCCCTGGCCCGTGCGGCTCTCCCTCTCCAGGATGATCGTCCCGTCGGGAGAGCGGCTGTCGAAGTGCACCAGATACGTCGGCCGGTCGCCGGGCGCGTCCGAGGTGTACGTCGCGGCCACGATGTCCAGGTCGTGCGGCGGCCGGCCCAGCGGGCTCGGATCCCATTTGAGGGTGACCTCGACCTTTTCGACGCCCCTGTTGAGACTGCTGCTCACCGGTCATCCCTCCGTACGTCCAATACCTCTGTACACAAGGCTAGTCCGCGCGACCGACAACACACCGCCGGTACCGGCCAGTTGCACGTCACTTGGCCATGACTCGCCACGAATCCCCTCCCGGAGGAACGGCTCTGAGCAGGCTGCCCGGAGCGTGACCTGGGCCACGTTCGGCCCCGTACGATGGCGCGGTGCTGGTCAAGTGGATTCGCTGCACGGTGACGGACCGACGTGGTTTCGAACGGGGGCAGCGGAAATGGGCGGGGCTGCTCGGTGAGCCGGGATTCCGGGGACAGGGCGGGGGGTGGAGCAGGGGGCGGCCGGGTGTGGCGCACGTCTTCGCGTTCTGGGAGAGCCGGGCCTTCTACGACTCCTTCATGGCGCGCTCCCACGACCGGCTGGCCGCCGCGCAGTCGGGCACGTTCAGGGACGCCCAGGCCAAGCTTTTCGACTACCGCTTCGATGTGAAGACGGGTTTCGAGCCGAGGTTCACCGACGCCGACGTGGTGCGGGTCGCGCACTGCAAGGTGCACGAGGACCGCGCCGAGCACTTCGCGCTGATGCAGGAGAAGGTGTGGAATCCGGCGATGGCCGGTTCGCCGGGGATGGTACGCGGAGTGTTCGGGGACGCGCCGGGCAACGAGTTCCTGGTGCTCTCGATGTGGCAGTCGGCCGCCGAGCACGGCAAGTACCGGATCGAGCGTGTGGAACGGCTCTCGCTGCGCGCGCAGACCGCCGCGGACGTGGCGGCGCTGGCGGGCGACGTCGTCCAGCTCGAACCGGGCTGGACGGTGTGACGGAGCGGGTGACAGGGCGTGTGAGGGCGCGTCGATCGGGAGGCGTACGGCGCGACGCCGGGGGCCGCCGCCCGGTCCGGAGCCGCGCGATCTAGGGTCGACCCATGGTGAGACCGCGACGCATCGTCCTAGTCCGGCACGGCGAGTCGGAGGGCAACGCCGACGACACGGTGTACGAACGTGAGCCCGACCATGCCCTGGGGCTCACCGAGACCGGCCGGCGCCAGGCCGAGGAGACGGGCGCACGACTGCGCGAGGTGTTCGGCCGCGAGCGCGTGAGCGTATACGTGTCGCCGTACCGCCGCACCCACGAGACGTTCCGCGCCTTCGGCCTCGACCCGGAGCTGGTGCGGGTACGCGAGGAGCCCCGCCTGCGCGAACAGGACTGGGGCAACTGGCAGGACCACGAGGACGTACGCCTCCAGAAGGAGTACCGCGACGCCTACGGGCACTTCTTCTACCGCTTCGCCCAGGGCGAGTCCGGCGCCGACGTGTACGACCGGGTCGGCGCCTTTCTGGAGAGTCTGCACCGGAGCTTCGAGGCGGCCGACCATCCCGCGAACGTGCTGCTGATCACCCACGGCCTGACCATGCGACTTTTCTGCATGCGCTGGTTCCACTGGTCCGTCGCCGAGTTCGAGTCGCTGTCCAACCCCTGCAACGGGGAGTCCCGGACACTGCTGCTCGGCGACGACGGCCGGTACAGGCTGGACCGGCCGTTCGAGCGCTGGCGCACCCCGGAGCCGTACGGCATCACCGGTTAGGGTGAGGGGGCGATGACCGCTGACACCACACCCCCTCCGTCCGACCCGCGCTTCCGGCGCGCCCTGGCCAGCCTGCGCGGGCTGTCCGTAGGAGACGCGCTCGGCTCACAGTTCTTCGTCCCCGTGAACTATCCGCTGCTGAAGCGGCGCGAACTGCCGCCCGGCCCGTGGCAGTGGACGGACGACACCGAGATGGCCACCTCGGTCCTGGCCGTCCTCGCCGTCCACGGACGCGTCGACCAGGACGCCCTCGCCCACTCCTTCGCCACGCACCACGACTTCGACCGCGGTTACGGCCCCGCGGTGAACCGCATGCTCCGGCTGGTCCGGGAAGGCGGCCACTGGCGGGAGCTGGCCGCGGGACTCTTCAACGGCCAGGGCTCCTGGGGCAACGGAGCCGCCATGCGTATCGCACCGCTCGGTGCCTGGTACGCGGACGACCCCGAGCAGGCCACGCACCAGGCCGAGATCTCCGCGTACACGACCCATCAGCACCGTGAGGCCGTGGCGGGCGCGATGGCGGTGGCCGCCGCGACCGCCATCGCCGCGGGCTCGGCCGGACCGCCCGCCCCGAAGGACCTGCTCGACGGAGTCGTCGCGCTCGTGCCCCGCAGCGCCGTGGGAGCCGGGCTGCGCCGGGCGCGGGACATGCTCGACTACGACGACGCCGGCACGGTCGCCGCGGTGCTCGGCAGCGGACGGCGTACGACGGCGCATGACACCGTCCCGTTCGCGCTCTGGTCGGCGGCCCGTTCGCTCGGCGACTTCGAGCAGGCGTTCTGGAACACGGCGCAGGTGGGCGGCGACGTCGATACCAACTGCGCCATCGTCGGGGGAGTGGTGGCCGCGGTGAGCGCCGGGGCACCCCCGGCGCCATGGGTGGAGCAGACGGAGGCACTGCCCGACTGGCTGCCGGCCGGCCAGCGGTAGGGACGTAGGGGTGTGGCGCCGCCACCCTCCGAGACGTCGCTCTCCTTCTGAGGAGTCACTCCCGCGCGCCTCTTGAGGAGGCGCGCCCGCCGCTACTGTCACGGTCCCGCCACAGACTCGCTCCGGCGGAAGCGCTCCCGCCGCACGGCGCTAGCCTCGCCCCATGCCGCCTCGTTGATCATCGACGGGCGTGCGCCTACGTGAGCCCGGGATCCAGCGCCGACCTGTTGCCGTGCGCATGGCACCGGGCGGTGAGGGGGGCTCGTGTCAGACACGCCGTCGAATTCGAACGAGGAACCGGAACGGATACCGGCATCGGCACCGGACGGGGATCCGGAGCCGAGGTCACCGCGGGAAGCCGCCGCGGAGCGGGACGTCCAGGACGCGGTGCCGCAGTCGAGCGCCGTACCGACGCCTGCGGGAGTTCCCGCGCACACGGGTGCCCAGGCGCGCGCCGGAGGGGCGGGGCAGACGCGCCCGGCGGCCCACCGGCCCGCACCGGCGCACACCCGACGTCGACCGCGGGAGCCGATACCGACCGACTGGCGGCAGTGGCAGCAGCCGCAGCACGATCCTCCCGCCTGGATCGGTGAGATCGGCTCCGACGAGCCGGCGCGCATCAGCGTCGCCACCTTGTGGTGCGTCGCCGTCACCGGCCTGCTCAGCGCACTGCTGCTCGGCGACGGACTCGGGCTCAACCTGCTGATCGTGACCGTGCCCGCCGCGCTCGCCGCGTACTTCGCCGCGCGTGACGCCGGACGGCGACCGCGCCCGTGGACCCTGGTCTGGGCCGTCGGCGGCGTCGCGTCGCTCTCCGTCCCCGCCCTGCGCGACGCGGGCTGGCCGACGTTCCTCGCCGTGACATCCGCGCTGGCGCTCGGTTCGCTCGCCCTGCACGGCTGCCGCACCTGGCTCGGCGTCATTCTCGGCCCGTTGGGGCTGTTCGGTTCGCTCGGCACCGGCGTGTTCTGGGGTCTGAAAGGTGTGCGCGAGCGCGCCGAGGGCTCACGCGGGCGCTGGGCACCCGTCCTCCGTACGGCGGCGGTCGCCGCCGTACTGCTGATCGTGTTCGGCGCGCTCTTCGCGAGCGCCGACGCCGCCTTCGCCGATCTGCTGGGCACTCTGACGCCCGACGTCTCGGTCGCCGACGGACCGTGGCGCACGGTGCTCTTCGTGCTCGGCCTCGTCGGGGCACTCGCCGCCGCGCACACGGCGGCGGCGCCGCTGCACTGGGACCGGATCACGGTACGGCCCGGCGCCGCGCGCGGCCGCGTCGAGTGGGCGCTGCCGCTGATCGTGCTCAACCTGCTCTTCGCCGTGTTCATCGGGGTTCAGCTGACCGTGCTGTTCGGCGGTTACGACAAGGTCCTGAGCGAGACCGGTCTGACGTACTCCGAGTACGCAACACAAGGCTTCTGGCAGCTCCTCGGTGCCACCCTCCTCACCCTGGTCGTGATCGGTCTCGCGCGGCGCTGGGCGCCGCGCGACGGCGCCCGGGACCGCACGCTCGTGAGCGCCGTGCTCGGTGTTCTCTGCGTCCTGACGCTGGTCGTCGTCGCGTCCGCGCTGCGCCGTATGGACCTGTACGTGGACGCGTACGGGCTGACCCGGCTGCGTGTCTCGGTGGCGGCGATGGAGCTGTGGCTCGGGATCGTGATCGTCCTGATCATGGCCGCCGGCGTGTTCGGCGGGCGCTGGCTGCCGCGCGCCGTGGCCGTCAGCGGTGCGGCGGGCGTGCTGATCTTCGGTCTGATCTCGCCGGACGCGCTCGTCGCGGAGCGGAACGTCGAGCGCTACCGGACCTCCGACAAGATCGACATCAACTACTTCCAGCAGCTCTCCGCCGACGCCGTACCGGCACTCGACACGCTTCCCGAGCCGTTGCGCTCCTGCGCCCTGGAGGGCATCGAGCGGGATCTGGGCGACTCGGACGAACCGTGGTACGCGACCAGTTGGGGTGAGTCGAAGGCGAGGGACATCCTCGACAAGCGTCCGATCGATCCTCAGTGGGAGGAGTGCTCGTCGATGAACCTGCGTAACGATTCGGGCGGCGAGCGCGACCCGTACGACGAGGGGCGCACCGGCGACGGCTACTGACGCACGTCCCGCCCAGGCTGTCCCGCCCCTTCCCGCCCCTTCCCGCCCCTTCCCGCCCGGGTCGGCCGGTCCGGGTGTACGTCTCCGCCTCCCGTACGTCTCCACCTCCTACGTACGGGACGTCCTCCCCCGGGGACGTCCCGTACGCGTCTACGCCCCAGGCCCGGCCGCGCTCGCCTTGCCGCTGAGCGCCTCCAGGTCGCTCTTGCGCACGCGTACCACCAGCGTCGCCGTCAGCAGTGCCAGGATCACCATGCCCACGGCTGCCGTGAAGGCGGTCGAGATGCCCTGCGTCAGCACCTCGTGGCCCCAACGCCCCGGCATCTCGTGGGTCGTGGCGAACTGTGCCTTCTCGGCCGGTGACGCCTGCGCCATGAAGGAGGGCAGTTGCTTCTCGGCCTCGTTGCGGCTGGCCGTACCGAAGACCGTGACCAGGATGGACAGCCCCAGCGAACCGCCCACCTGCTGGCTCGCGTTGAGGAGTCCCGACGCGGCGCCCGCCTCGTGCTGGGCGACCCCGGAGACGGCCGTCAGTGTGAGGGTGACGAAGTTGAGCCCCATGCCGAAGCCGAAGATCACCATCGGGCCGAGCACACCGCTCAGATACGAGCTGTCCGAGCTGATCAGCGTCAGCCAGACGAGTCCCAGGCCCGTGGTGGTCGAGCCGACGACCATGAACGGCTTCGGGCCGAGCACCGGCAACAGCCGCTGCGAGATCCCCGCTCCCAGGCCGATCGCGAGGGTCACGGGCAGGAACGCGAGGCCGGACTGGATGGGGCTGTAGTCGAGCACGTTCTGCACGAACAGCACGATGAAGAAGAACATCCCGAACATGGCAGCGGCCAGGCTCAGCATGATGACGTAGGTGCCCGACCTGTTCCGGTCGGCGAACATCCTGAGCGGAATGATCGGTTCCTTCGCCCGCGACTCGACGAGGGCGAAGGCGGCGAGCAGGATGACGGCCGCCGCGAACGATCCGACGGTGAGCGGGTCGCGCCAGCCCTCCTCCGAGGCCCGGATGAATCCGTAGACGAGCGAGGCCATGCCCAGGGTGGACGTCGCGGCGCCGGAGAGGTCGAAGCGGCCGGGGTGGCGCTTGGACTCGCTGATGTACATCGGTGCCAGGACGGCGATCAGCACGCCGATCGGCACATTGACGAAGAACACCCAGCGCCAGTCGAGCCATTCGGTGAGCATCCCGCCGGCCAGCAGACCGATCGCGCCACCGCCCGCCGAGACGGCGGCGAAGACTCCGAACGCCCTGTTCCGCGCGGGTCCCTCGGGGAACGTCGTGGTGATGAGGGCGAGCGAGGTGGGTGAGGCGATGGCCCCGCCGACCCCCTGGAGCGCTCGGGCGGCGAGGAGCTGCCAGGGCTCCTGTGCGAAACCACCCAGGAGCGAGGCGAAGGTGAAGAGCAGGATGCCGGCCATGAAGACGCGGCGGCGGCCGAGGATGTCGCCCGCGCGGCCACCGAGCAGCAGCAGGCCGCCGAAGGTGAGCGTGTACGCGCTCAGCACCCAGGAGAGGTCCGTGGTGGAGAAACTGAGGGCATCCTGGATGTGCGGGAGCGCGATGTTCACAATTGTCGCGTCGAGTACGACCATGAGTTGACAGGCCGCGATGACGGTCAGCGCGATGCCGGGCCGTCCCTCGCGGCGAGCCGCACCCGGTTCGCGTGCCGCTTCCAGTTGAGAGGTTGTCACTACGGGTCCCCCAAGTGAATTAGTGAACGGATGCGTTCACTGTGTCGTCCACGGTAGTGAGTCCCCGTCAGTGAACGCAACCGTTCACTGTGGCTGCCGACTGAATCTTTGCCCGATGGAGAACTTGCTGATGGTTACTTCACGCTCGGCGGCCACCGCTCGGTCGCGGACGGTGGTGCCGCGACGTCGCGGGCCGGTGCTGGAACGCGCGATCCTCGACGCCGCGTTGGAGCAATTGAGCACGGTGGGCTGGAACGGCCTGACGATGGAGGGCGTCGCCGCGGAGGCGCAGACCGGCAAGGCCGCGGTCTACCGGCGCTGGCCTTCCAAGGAGGATCTCGTCGCCGACGCGCTGGCGGCGGGGCTCCCCTCGCTCGACGACGCGCCCGATCTCGGTGGAGTCCGCGACGACCTCTACGCGTTGACCCGGCTGGTCCGGGACGCGATGTACTCCCGGCCCGGATGGGCGCTCCGTGCGGTCCTGCACGAATGCGACAAGTCGTCCTCCGGGCGTTTCCAGGCGCTGATCATGAGCGGCGTGATCGAGCCGTCGGCCAACCTGTTCGGCGAGGTCGTGCACCGGGGTATCCGGCGTGGTGACGTGCGGCCCGACGCCACCGGCTCGCTCGTCTTCGACGTCATCCCGGCGTTGCTGATGTACCGGTCGAAGGTGCGCGACAGCGAATGGCCCGACGAGGAGATCGCTCAGCTCATCGATCAGGTCGTGCTGCCGATGCTCCGGCCGCCCTCGGACTGACGGCGGGGACCGGCGGCGGACGGCCTTACGCCGGCGGCGTGTTGGGGCTTACGGCGCGTCGCGGCGACGGGTGGCGCCGGGCGTCGCGTCCGGCCGGGGGAGCCCGGGGTGTCGCGCGCGGGAGCGGCGGCGTAACCTTGGCTGCGCCATGCCGTACGAACCACCCACCCACGCCGTAGAGCGATCGCTCCGCGCCACCACCGGTGCCAAGATCATCGCTGGTGTCGACGAGGTCGGACGCGGTGCGTGGGCGGGTCCGGTGACGGTCTGCGCGGCCGTCACGGGTCTGCGCAGGGCCCCCGTCGGACTCACCGACTCCAAGCTGATCACCCCCAAGCGCCGTGCCGAGATGGCGCTGGAGCTCGAGTCGTGGGTGATCTCGCACGCCATAGGACACGCCTCGCCGGAGGAGATCGACGACCTCGGGATGACCGCGGCACTCCGTCTCGCCGCCGAACGGGCCCTGGACGCGCTGCCGGTGCGGCCCGACGCCGTGATCCTCGACGGCAAGCACGACTACCTCGGCAAGCCCTGGCGGGTCAGGACGGTCATCAAGGGCGACATCTCCTGTGTCTCGGTGGCCGCCGCCTCGGTGCTCGCCAAGGTGCGCAGGGACGCGATGATGGCCGAACTGGGCACCACGTCCGAGGAGTGCGACGGTTTCGCCTTCCACGCCAACGCGGGATACCCCTCGCCGGTGCACAAGGCGGCGCTGGCGGAACGGGGGCCGACCTCGCACCACAGGCTCTCGTGGTCCTATCTCGACGCGCTGCCGCGGTGGCGCCATCTCAAGAAGGTCCGTATCTCCGCCCAGGCGGAGCTGCTGGAGAGCGAGGGCCAGCTCGGCTTCGACTTCTGATCCGAACGACCTGACCGAACGACCGCCCCGGAGCGACCTGTTCCGAACGGTCCGACGTGACCGGCCTCGCCGGTTCCGGCGGATACGGCCCGCGCACCGCCCCGGCCGTACTCGCCAAGCGAAACAAATGGCACAGATGTGCCCACCCGCCGGTGACTTGCGCGTCGGCGTTTGATAGACATCCACTCATGCCTCTCATCCCCGAGGAGCCTCAGATTCACGAGAGCGCCCAGGGTCCCCGCGCCACTCCGGCCACCGGCCGTACCGCGTCGACCCCCCGTCCTGTACCCGGTCCGCGTCCCCGTCCCGTTCCCGGGCCGCGGTCCGCGGCCACACCACGCCCCGGACATCCGGGTCGCGGTCCCGCGAGGCCCGAGCCGTCGGAGCGCTCGCAGGTCCCCGCCGAACGGCCCGTCGAGGCCCCGGAGGAGACCCGTTCCGTCCCTCAGATCCAGCTGATCCCCGCCTCGGTGGACGGTGCGTTGGACGCCGCCGAGGAGGCGGTCGACCTGCTGCTGGACTCCGGTCGCGCGCCGGGCGACATCCTCGTGCTCACCACGGGCGAACAGCACCCGTGGGCCACGCACGAACTGTCCTTCGGTGAGAACTCCTACTGGGAGCAGCACGACACGGGCGAGGACGTGTTCTTCGCCGACGCCTCGGCCGTGGACCGCGCGAAGGCGCGCCCCGTGGTCGTCGTCGCGCTCAACGGCGACGACGACACCGTCGAGCGGGTACTGCCGACGGCGCGGGAGCGGGCCGTCGCGCTGCTCGTCGTGTGCGGTGACCCGCAGCGGGTCAACTCCGTGCTCGGCGCGGGCGTCTGACCCGGATTTCACCGAGTGGTGGGCCAGGACCCCGGTCCTGGTCCCGGCCGCTCATGACCCGGCTGCCCCGCGTGGGCGGCCGGGCCGAACTCCGCGGACACGACGGGTCAGCGGGCCGCCGCGCGCCGCAGCGCTTCCACCCCGCCGCCCCCGGACCGCAGGGGTGAGGGGGCGGGGTCGGACACCGTCTCGGCGAGACTTTCGGGCGCCGACTCGGAGTTGGGCCGGCGGCCGCCCCGGCCCTCGCCCAACACCTGCCAGCCGCCACGCGTCAAGGTGATGTACGCGCCGCAGCGCAGACCGTGCAGTGTGCAGGCGTCCCGCAGCCCCCACATCCAGGCCCCGTCCTCCTCCGTCCAGCGCTCGTCGCCGTCGCGGCAGTAGAGGAGTACGGCGGTGCGCACCGGCGTACGGCGGCGCAGATCGTGCGGGATGACCCGGCGCAGATGCGCCAGCAGGGCGTTGCGGAACTCCCAGCCGTCGACCGGCGCCGCCCGTGGGGCGAACGAAGCGCTGGCGGCGAGACGTTCCTCGTGGTCCAGGACGGCGACGACGGCGGTCGCCGGGGTCGGCCGATGCCGGGAGTGCAGACCGCTGACGACCTCGCGGGGGTTACTGAGCAGGGGTATGCCGGCGGCCGCCCATTCGGCGGGCTCGAGCATCCTGGCGAGGCGGGTGACGGAATCGGCTGTCGTGATCGATGAGGCTGCGGACGGAGCGAATCCGAAGGTCACGTTCCTCCCTTCGCATACGCGCCCACAGTGCGGGCAGGGTCGGGTGAGGCGCGCCGGGGCACAGTCCGTCCGGACCGCGAACGGTCCGACCGTGCGGGGGGCATCTCCAATTCTTGCGGGCACTGGGGCAGGCGGCAACGAGCAATTGGCGCTGCTGACCGGAATGAGCGGGAATGGCGCTCATATCCCTGCCGTGATCCTGCCCATTCGGGGCCCCTCTGATACGTGGTCACGTCTGAACGGCGAGGACCAGGGGGAACACGCCGTCGGCTCCGGCCCTGCGCAGCAGTCGGGTGGCCACGGCCAATGTCCAGCCGCTGTCGGAGAGATCGTCGACGAGCAGGACGGGACCAGCCGCCGAGGTCAGGGCCTCGGCCAACTCCGGTGACACGGTGAACGCTTCGTGCAGCGCCCGTACCCGCTGGGCGCTGTTGGTACGGGAGATACGGGCCCCCTCGGCGCCCGGCGCGTACTCCACCGTGCCCAGCAGCGGCATTCGGCCCACCTCGGAGATCCGGCCGCCCAGTGACCCCACGAGCTGCGGCTTGCTCCGTGAGGCGATGGTCACGACACCCACCGGGCGCGGTGGTGCGTCGTCCAGCCCGGACGCCCAACCGCCGGGCCCCTTCGCCCAGTCGGCGAGGACACTCACCACGGCGTCCACCACGTCGTCGGGGACGGGGCCGTCGGGCGACTGCGGCGCCAGCATCGGCCGCAGCCTGTTGCCCCAGCCGATGTCGGACAGCCGGCCGAGCGCCCGGCCCGGAAAACTGCGCTCACCGGCGGGAACACGGCCCCGCAGGTCGATGCCGACGGCCGTCAGCCCGGTCGGCCACATCTTGCGCGGCTCCACGTCCACCCCGGGCCTGCCCAACTCGCCCCGGGCGGCGTCCAGGGCGCCGCCGGAGACCTTGTCCGTGAACCGCGCCCCCGCGCAGTTGTCACACCGCCCGCAGGGCGCGGCCTCCTCGTCGTCCAGCTGGAGCCGCAGGAACTCCATGCGGCAGGCCGTCGTCGTCGCGTAGTCCCGCATGGCCTGCTGCTCGGTCTGGCGCTGGCGCGCCACCCACGCGTATCGCTCCGCGTCGTACACCCAGGGCTGTCCGGTGCTGGTCCAGCCGCCCTTGACCCGGTGCACCGCGCCGTCCACGTCGAGCACCTTGAGCATCGTCTCCAGCCGTGTGCGCCGCAGCTCGACCAGCGGTTCGAGAGCGGGCAGCGAGAGGGGCCTGTCCGCCTGCGCCAGGACGTCGAGGGTGCGCCGGACCAGCTCCTCCGGCGGGAAGGCGACCGACGCGAAGTACTGCCAGATGGCCTCGTCCTCCTTGCCGGGAAGGAGCAGCACCTCGGCGTGCTCGACTCCACGCCCGGCGCGGCCCACTTGCTGGTAGTAGGCGATGGGGGAGGAGGGGGAGCCGAGGTGGACGACGAAGCCGAGGTCGGGCTTGTCGAACCCCATGCCCAGCGCGGACGTGGCGACCAGCGCCTTGACGCGGTTGGCGAGCAGGTCTTCCTCGGCCTGCTGCCGGTCCGCGTTCTCCGTGCGGCCCGTGTACGACGTGACGGTGTGACCGCACTGGCGCAGATAGGCGGTGACTTCCTCGGCCGCCGCGACGGTGAGGGTGTAGATGATCCCGGAACCCGGAAGGTCGACCAGATGATCGGCGAGCCAGGCCAGGCGGTGCGCGGCGTCCGGGAGCCTGAGCACGTTGAGGCTCAGGCTCTCCCTGTCCAGTGCTCCGCGCAGCACGAGCGCGTCCGTGCCCGCTCCCGTGCCCAGCTGCTCGGCGACGTCGGCCGTCACTCGCGCGTTCGCCGTGGCGGTGGTGGCCAGCACCGGGACGCCGGAGGGCAGCTCGGCGAGCATCGTGCGCAGGCGCCGGTAGTCGGGGCGGAAGTCGTGGCCCCAGTCGGAGATGCAGTGGGCCTCGTCCACCACCAGCAGGCCGGTGGCCGCCGACAGGGCGGGCAGGACCTGATCGCGGAAGTCGGGATTGTTGAGCCGCTCGGGACTGACCAGCAGCACGTCGACCTCGCCGGCCGCCACCTCGGCCTGAATCGTGTCCCACTCCTCGGAGTTGGACGAATTGATCGTGCGCGCGCTGATTCCGGCGCGGGCGGCGGCCTCCACCTGGTTGCGCATGAGCGCCAGCAGCGGGGAGACGATCACGGTCGGGCCGCTGCCCTGGGCGCGGAGCAGGGATGTCGCGACGAAATACACCGCGGACTTGCCCCAGCCCGTCCGCTGCACGACCAAAGCTCTGCGTTTGTCGGCGACGAGCGCCTCGATGGCCCGCCACTGGTCCTCGCGCAGGCGGGCAGCGCCGGTGGCGTCACCGACAAGACGGGCGAGGACGGAGTCGGCCGAGGCCCGGAGAGCTGCGCGTTCTGCGTTGGTCATGCCCCCATGCAACCTGATGGCTCGGACAAAGCGCGAATGCCGGACCCGGCCTGTGGATAACGTTATCCACAGGGGTCGCGGGATTTCGGCTCCCGCGGGACGGTGGAGCCATGACCGGATGGCGAAACGCCTCGTCCCGCCGATGAGGCCGATGAGCGGCAGGTCAGCTCTCGGCGGAGAGTGACCAGTTCGCGGCCTTCACGGTGGACGGTGACCGGCACCGGCGGCTCGGGTCCACCAGGCGGAAGCGGCAGGCTGAAACAGTCGCGCTGCTCCCGGATCTCGCCACCACCGGCGGTTAGCTTGTGGGCGATGCATTCTCGCTATGTGGATCCGGAGTTCGCGCGGATCCGGAGGTTGCCATGCCCGTACGACGCATCGGACTGATCGTCCACCAGGGGCGCCCCGCCGCCCTGGACGTCGCGCGCGCGGTGCACACCTGGTGCGACGCACACCGTATCCGCTGCACCGAGATCGACGTCTGGGCGAAGGAGCGGCACCGCCGCGGTGGCCGTGAGGAAGCCGAAGCGGCCGGCGACCCGGACCTCGTGGTGACGCTCGGCGGAGACGGCACCTTTCTCCGCGGGGCGCGGATCGCGGTGAACTGCGGTGCGAGTGTGCTGGGAGTGGACCTGGGCAAGGTCGGCTTCCTCACCGAGGTACCCGCCGGCGATGTGACCCAGGCACTGGACGCCGTACATCACGGGCATGCCGTCGTCGAAGAACGTATGACGCTGACCATGCGCGCCTCCCGGGCCCTGGAGATCCCCGAGGAGATGGAGGGCCTGCTCCGCTACGGCCGAGGACCCGCCCTGCCGCCACCACAGGCCAGGCCGGCGACCACCGAAGGGGCGGGCTGGGGCCTGGCTCTGGACGTGATCGCCCTGAACGACATCGTCCTGGAGAAGCTCGCCCGCGACCACCAGGTCGCCGTCGGCGTCTATCTGGCGGGCAGCCTGCTCGCCTCGTACGCGGCCGACGCCCTCGCCGTGGCCACCCCCACCGGATCCACGGCGTACAGCTTCGCGGCCGGCGGGCCTGTTCTCTCCCCGCACATGGACGCGGTCGTCTTCACCCCGATCGCCCCGCACATGACCTTCAACCGCACCGTCGTGGCGGCGCCGGACGAACCCGTCGCCCTCCGTGTGCTGCCGCACTCGGGGCAGGCCGCCGTCAGTATCGACGGCCAGCTGAGCGGGGTCCTCGACCCGGGGGACTGGATCGGCGTCTTCCGGGCCCGGCACCGCGTACGGCTCATCCGCCTGCACCCGACCGACTTCTACGGCCGGTTGCGCGACCGCTTCCGTCTCGCCGACGCACCCGCCACCAAGCCCGACGGCGAAGCCGCGCCGTTCTTCCGCCCCGACACCCCGATCCCGCCCGACCTCGCGCACATGCGGCTGCCACCGCCCTCCGCGGCCCGCTGAACCCGGGCGTACCGGGCGGGTGCGTCTCTCTCAGGAACCCGGTGGCACCAGCCGTGCGACTTCCGCACCCGCGCGCGGCGCCGTGGAGCCCCACCTTCGCTCGGACTTCCTCGGCGGTGGCAGCCGATGATGCTGGCTCTGGCCGGAACTGGCCTGTGGATAACGTTATCCACAGGGGTCGCGGGATTTCGGGTTCCGCGGGACCGTCGAGACATGAACAAGCACAGCGAACCGACCCGTCCCGCCGACGAGCAGCAGGTCACCCTGCGCAGCCCCGCCGAACTCGCCGACGCCCTCCCTTTTCTGATGGGCTTTCACCCTTCCGACTCCGTGGTCCTCGTCGCGCTGCACGGCGAGGAAGGCCGCTTCGGAGGGCGGCTGAGGCTCGGCATCCCGGGCTCGCCCCGCGAGTGGGCGCCCGTCTCCGAGCAACTGGCCGCGTGCCTGGTGGAAGGGAGCGAGCGTCGTGGCTCCCGTCCGGACGGCATCGTCGCCTTCCTCTGCCAGGACCCGGAGAACGGGGGCACGGGCCGCGGCGTGCGTGACCGACTGCAACCGTTCGCGCAGCTGATCCGCACGGGCTTCGGCCGCCTCGACATTCCCGTGCGCGAGGTGCTCTGCATCTCCGACGGCCGTTTCTGGTCCTACTGCTGCCCGGACACGCGCTGCTGCCCGCCCGAGGGCACTCCGCTGGCCCTGCCCGGCACATCCGTCATGGCCGCCGCCTCCGCCTACGCGGGGATCCAAGTGCGTGGATCCCTGCGGGAGATGGAGGCACGGCTGGAGCCCTGGCGCGGTTCCGCCGAGAGGGCGGCGAAGCAGGAACAGGCGCTGGACGAGGCCGCCGGCGCTCTGGTGCCCAGGATTCTGGGCGGTGGTAACCGCGAGCAGGTCGGGGCGTCGACGCTCAGCGCCGCCCGGGATCTGATGAACCGCCTGGCGCAGACACCGCCCACGCAGCCGCGCCGGGGAGAGCGCGGGCCGGTCGGCGAGGCCATCGACTCCGGCACGGACATCGCCGACGACCGGCTCATCGCCGATGACGAGGCGGCGGCGGTCATCATCGGCCTTCAGGACCGGGAGACCCGCGACCGGGCGGCCCAGTGGATGGAGGGTTCCGACGCCGAACCGGCACTACGGCTCTGGCGGGCCCTGGCCCGTCGCTGTGTGGGCTCTTACGCCGAACACGCGGTCGCCCCGCTCACCCTGGCGGGCTGGGTCGCCTGGTCCTCCGGCGACGAGCCGGCGGCCCGGGTCGCGCTCGGACTCGCCCTGCGTCTCGACCCCACGTACACCTTCGCCCAACTCCTGCACCAGGCCTTCAACGAGGGGCTCGACCCGGAGACCCTCCGGCGCTGTATGCGCGGCGAGCGCGTCGCCGCCGGGAGCCCACAGCCCGGCCCGGTGCGGCGGTCGACGACGCAGCAGGTCAAGAAGTCGATGAAGATCAAGAGGGTGGTGAAGAAAGCGACGGTCAAGAAGGCGACGATCAAGAAGGCCGCGCCCAGGACGGTGCCGTCGCCGAGGTCCCGTCCGGGATCGCCGGCGGCGCGCGGTCGGGCCCAGGACCGGAGCGGTCAGCGCGCCACGAAGGGCGGCAAGTGAGAGCCGAGGGGCGGGGGCGGGACGACGCACCTCCCTTCGGGCGAGGGTCGAAAGGCGGGGCGGGGAAGAAGTCGCCGGACCTGAGCGGAACGGATGTTTATCGTCAGGCAGACGACTAAGATCACCGGCATGTCGCCCTACGACCCGTCGGCTTACCCCGCGTTCGCAGTCACCGTCGACCTGGTCGTGCTCACTGTGCGCCGCCACGCCCTGTGCGCGTTGGTCGTGCGGCGCGGTGAGACGCCCTTCCAGGGGCGCTGGGCGCTGCCCGGCGGCTTCGTCAAGGGCGACGAGGATCTCGGTGCGGCGGCGGCGCGCGAGCTGGCCGAGGAGACAGGGCTGTGCGCGCACGACCCGGCGTCGCCCGCTCCCGCGAACGGCGCCCATCTCGAACAGCTCGCGACCTACGGCGACCCGGCGCGCGACCCCCGGATGAGGGTCGTCAGCGTGGCTCATCTCGCGCTCGCGCCCGACCTTCCCGCGCCCCGCGCGGGCGGCGACGCCAACAGCGCCCGCTGGGCCCCCGTGGACGCCCTGCTGGACTACGAGAGCGGCTTCGGCCGGGACGGCGAGCAGCCCGCGCCGCTCGCGTTCGACCACGCGCGCATCCTCGGGGACGGGGTGGAGCGGGCCCGTTCCAAGATCGAGTACTCCTCCCTGGCCACCGCCTTCTGTCCGCCGGAGTTCACTGTCGGCGAGCTGCGGCGGGTGTACGAGGCGGTGTGGGGCGTCGCGCTCGATCCCCGCAACTTCCATCGCAAGGTCACCGGCACCCCCGGCTTCCTCGTGCCGTCGGGCGGCACCACCACACGGCAGGGCGGGCGGCCCGCCCAGCTGTTCCGCGCGGGCGGTGCCACGATCCTCAACCCGCCGATGCTCCGCCCCGAGGCCTGACTCCCGGAGATCCACCGGACGGGACCCGGGCATCCGTACGCGCAACCCTGCGCCACAAGTCGGACATGTCGCGTTATCTTGCTGCGGTATCCATACTGCCGCCGCCGGACAGGGCCTAGCGGTCTCACCTCCCCGGGAGAGAAGCGATGCTCCAGGCCATCGGACTCACCAGCAGCCCCCACCGCGACCTCCCGCCCGCCGTGGACGATCTGACCTTCGAGGCCCGGACCGGTGGCGTCACCGCGCTGCTCGGCGCCGAGGGCGCGGGAAAGACCACCACCCTGCGACTGATGCTCGAACTCGAAACCGGCCGGGGAATCACCTACTTCCGCGGTCGGCCGCTCCACCGCATCGCCCACCCCGCCCGTGAGGTCGGTGTCCTGCTCGGCGACGTACCGGGGCACCCCGCGCGTACCACCAGAGGGCAGCTCCGCATGCTCTGCGCCGCCGCGGGCGTGCCCGCGGCGCGTGCCGACGCCCTGCTCGACCTGGTCGGCATCGGCGCCCTGCGCGACGAACCGCTCGGCACCCTCTCCCTCGGCATGGACCGCAGACTCGGCCTCGCCGCCGCCCTGTTGGGCGACCCGCACACACTCGTCCTCGACGAACCGGCCGCCGGTCTCTCGCCCCGCGAGAACAGCTGGCTGCACGGACTGCTCCGGGCGCACGCGGCGCACGGCGGCACCGTTCTCTACACCACCAGTGATCCCAAGGAGGCGGCCCGCACCGCCGATCGCGTCATCACCGTCCACGAGGGCCGGCTCGTCGCCGACCAGGACGCCGCCGACTTCGCGCGGACCCGGCTGCGCCCACGCGTCGTCATCCGTACCCCGCACGCGGCCCGCCTCGCCGACGCCGTCAGCCGCGAGGCGCGCGCGGACCGCCGTTCCGTCGAGGTCGTCACCGAGACGGGTGGGCGGCTCACCGTCTTCGGCAGCAACTGCGCCGAGTTGGGCGAGACGGCCTTCCGGCACGGCATCCTCGTCCACCAACTCGCCGACGAGACCGGAGACACCGGCCCAACGCCCTCCGTGGACCCGTCACCGCCCTCAGAGGCGCGACAGGCCCCCCGGCGACCCGACGCCGACCTCCTGCCGCCCCCACTGGCCGCGCGGCCCGTGCGCAGCCCCCTGCGTCCGTTCCGCTACGAGCTCCGCCGCTTCCTCGGCGTACGGACCCCCTGGCTGGTCGCGATCGCCGTCCTGGTCGCCTCCGTCGCGCTGACCCTGCCGCTCGCCCGCACCGGAAACACCCCGCTGCCCGGCCTCCTCGCGGCCTGGCCCGGATTCCTCCCGCTGCCGCCCGCCGCCCTCGGCGCCGGTCTGCTCGGCGCGTTCGCCTTCGGCGACGAGTACCGCTATCCCGCGCTCGCCGCCGGACGGGGCACCGTCCCGCGGCGCCTCGGCCTGCTGCTGGCCAAACTCACCGTCACCGGCACGGCGGCCCTGCTGCTCGCGGCGCTCACCATCACCGTCGACTCGCAGGCGATGCGGCTGGTTTACGGCGGCGGCACGGACGTGGTGCCCCCGGACTGGCCCGCGCTCGTGGCCAGTTGGGCCGGACTGACCGTCGGCTGCGCCTGGGCGGGTCTGCTGGGCGCCGGCATCTTCCGGGTCACCGGCGCGGGGGTCGCCGCCGTCCTCGCCGTACCGGTCGTCGTCGTCCCCCTCCTGGAGAAGGGGCTCGCGGTTCCGTCAGCGCGTTCGATCGTCGGACTGCCGGCCAGGCTGCGCGAACTGGCCTGGCCGCAATGGCCGGAGGCCGCCGACCGCTGGCTGGTGGCGACCGGTCGGGTGCTCGCCCAGCCCGTCGGGGCGGCGTTGACGCTGTCGCTGTCCGCCCTGCTCTGCGCGTATCTGTTCACGAGCCTTCGCCGCAGGGCCCGTTGGTGATCGCTGGGCGACCGGAGCTGTCACACCTGCCGATAACTCCCCGATTGCGCCCGCTTCTTTACGATAAGTCGTCAATCGAAGGGCGGGCGCCGATCACCCTTTCGTGTGCTTTTCACCAAAGACCTCAAGGGGCCGACGAGCAGAGCCGACAAAGGATGCGTGAGTACCCTTGCGCACACCATGATGACCGCCGCCCGCTCCGTCGACCCCGGCCTCGCGGCCCCGGGCGGAATCGACCGCTACCCCTACGCGGAGGCGCCCGGCGCCGACCGCATCGCCGCCCCTGCTTGGGACGGCGCGGACAACGAGTTGGGCCGGGTGGGCCGGCGCTCGGCGGGCAGCCGGGGCCGTGGACTGCACGGCCAACTCGTCCAGCAGCTCGGCCAGATGATCGTCTCGGGCGACCTGGGCGCCGACCGGCCGCTCGTACCGGAGGAGATCGGCCAGCGCTTCGAGGTCTCCCGCACGGTGGTCCGCGAGTCGCTGCGCGTCCTTGAGGCCAAGGGCCTCGTCAGCGCCCGCCCCAATGTCGGCACCCGGGTCCGGCCGGTCAGTGACTGGAATCTGCTGGACGCCGACATCATCGAATGGCGGGCGTTCGGCCCGCAGCGTGACGACCAGCGCCGTGAGCTGAGCGAGCTGCGCTGGACGATCGAGCCCCTCGCCGCGCGCCTCGCCGCCGGCCACGGCCGTGAGGACGTCCAGCAGCGGCTGGCCGACATGGTCGAGATCATGGGGCACGCCATCGCCCAGGGTGACTCGATCACGTTCTCCCGCGCCGACGCCGAGTTCCACTCCCTGCTGATCCAGCTCGCGGGCAACCGGATGCTGGAGCACCTGTCGGGGATCGTCTCGGCGGCCCTCCAGGTCTCCGGCGGCCCTGTCACCGGCTGTGACCGTCCCACCGACGCGTCGCTGGCGCACCACGCGCGGATCGTCGAGGCCCTGGCGGCCGGCGACGCCCAGGCGGCCGAATCCGCCATGCGGCAGCTTCTGATGGTCCACCCGGAAGTGGAACGCGTCGTTCCCGCGCCCCGCGAGCACTGAGGGCTCAACCGGGGTACTGAAGGCGAGTTCCCGCGGTGCCGAGCAGAAAGACGAAGGTCAGGACGGACAGGGGCGTGCGCGTCACGTGCCGCCGGACCCCCGGGCCCGGCGGCACGAATGCGCGATAAAACCCTTCTGGCTGCTTTGCCGCAAATGAGGTGTGACTCGGGCCACGTGGATTGGGCGTAACACTCCACGAGGCAGGGCGATGACCTAAGAGGTGACAGCCACGGAGGGAATAGCGCCACGAGGAGTGGCGCTGTATCCAGCTCCGAGGTCCAGCCCGCGCCGTCGGCACATCCCCAGTCGACGGTCGTCGGTTCCGCCCCGATCCTGGGGGGAGCCGGAAGCCGTTTCCATCGTTCCGAGAGGTTGTTCGTGTCGGCCAGCACATCCCGTACGCTCCCGCCGGAGATCGCCGAGTCCGAGTCTGTGATGGCGCTCATCGAGCGGGGAAAGGCTGATGGGCAGATCGCCGGCGACGACGTGCGTCGGGCCTTCGAGGCTGACCAGATTCCGCCAACCCAGTGGAAGAATGTTCTGCGCAGCCTCAACCAGATCCTCGAGGAAGAGGGTGTGACGCTGATGGTCAGTGCCGCGGAGTCGCCGAAGCGCGCCCGCAAGAGCGTCGCTGCGAAGAGCCCGGCGAAGCGCACCGCCACCAAGACAGTCGCCGCCAAGACCGTTCATACGAAGACCGTCGCGGCCACCGCCGCCCCGGCCGCCGAGACCGTCGAGACTCCCGCCGACGAGACGGCCGCGCCCGCCAAGAAGGCGGCGGCGAAGAAGACCGTGGCCAAGAAGGCGGCGGCGAAGAAGACCGCCGTCAAGAAGGTCGCGGCGAAGAAGACCGCCGGCAAGAAGGACGCCGACGAGGCCGACGGCGAGGAGAGCGCCGAGGAGGTCCAGGCAGGCAAGGGCGAGGAGGAGGAGACCGAGGGCGAGAACAAGGGCTTCGTCCTCTCCGACGACGACGAGGACGACGCGCCGGCCCAGCAGGTCGCCGTCGCGGGTGCCACCGCCGACCCGGTCAAGGACTACCTCAAGCAGATCGGCAAGGTCCCGCTCCTCAACGCCGAGCAGGAGGTCGAGCTCGCCAAGCGCATCGAGGCGGGCCTGTTCGCCGAGGACAAGCTGGCGAACGCCGACAAGCTCGCCCCCAAGCTCAAGCGCGAGCTGGAGATCATCGCCGAGGACGGGCGCCGCGCCAAGAACCACCTGCTGGAGGCCAACCTCCGCCTGGTGGTCTCGCTGGCCAAGCGCTACACCGGCCGCGGCATGCTCTTCCTGGACCTGATCCAGGAGGGCAACCTGGGTCTGATCCGCGCGGTCGAGAAGTTCGACTACACCAAGGGCTACAAGTTCTCCACGTACGCCACCTGGTGGATCCGCCAGGCGATCACCCGCGCCATGGCCGACCAGGCCCGCACCATCCGTATCCCGGTGCACATGGTCGAGGTCATCAACAAGCTCGCGCGCGTGCAGCGCCAGATGCTCCAGGACCTGGGCCGTGAGCCCACCCCGGAGGAGCTGGCCAAGGAACTCGACATGACCCCCGAGAAGGTCATCGAGGTCCAGAAGTACGGTCGCGAGCCGATTTCGCTGCACACCCCGCTGGGCGAGGACGGGGACAGCGAGTTCGGTGACCTCATCGAGGACTCCGAGGCGGTCGTCCCGGCCGACGCGGTCAGCTTCACGCTTCTCCAGGAGCAGCTGCACTCGGTGCTCGACACGCTCTCCGAGCGTGAGGCCGGCGTCGTCTCCATGCGCTTCGGTCTCACCGACGGCCAGCCCAAGACGCTGGACGAGATCGGCAAGGTCTACGGCGTGACGCGTGAGCGCATTCGTCAGATCGAGTCCAAGACGATGTCCAAGCTCCGCCACCCGTCGCGTTCGCAGGTTCTGCGCGACTACCTGGACTAGGCCGCTTTTCCGTCCACGGCACAGCCCCTCCTGAGGGCCCGCCATCCCGACCGGGATGCGGGCCCTCAGGCGTTGCGGGGATGCGTTTGTCGGCTCAATGGGTGACTCTGTGTCAGTAGGTGTCACCGGAGAGTCAGGAGCCAGTATGCGTCGCCCTATTGCCCGAGTGCTCACGGGAGGACTGGCCACGATCGCCGCGGGGGCGGTGCTGCCGCTCGTGTCCCCCGTCCCGGCCGCCGCGGACCGGGTGGTCGTGGGCGGGGAGCCGGCGCCGGCCGAGGAGAGTCCCTGGGTCGTGGCTCTGTCCAGCCGTGAACGTTTCGGGGACGCCCGGGCGGGCCAGTTCTGCGGCGGCGTGGTGGTGGCGCCGACGAAGGTGCTCACGGCCGCGCACTGCATGGGCCGGGACGTGCTCGGGGTGAAGCCCGAGGACGTGACGGACCTGCGGGTCATCGCGGGCCGGGAGCAGCTGACCGGGGAGGGCGGCAAGGAGGTCCGGGTCGCCGCCGTCCGGATCGACCCGGCGTACGAGCCGACGACCCACGTCTCCGACCTCGCGGTCCTGACGCTGGCGCAGGCGCTGCCCGCGCGCTACGCCGTCCGGCCGGCGGATCCCGGCACGGAGGCACTGGCTGCGGGCACCCCGGCGAAGGTGTACGGCTGGGGCGACACCACCGGACAGGGCAAGTACGCCTCCGCGCTCCGCTCCGCCCCTGTGACGGTCCTGGCGGACTCCGAATGCGAACGGGCCTACCCGGGGGGCTCAGGGGGCCGCTACGCGGCCTCCACGATGCTCTGCGCCGGCGATCCCCAGGGCGGGCACGACGCCTGCCAGGGCGACAGCGGCGGGCCGCTGGTGGCCCGTGGGCGGCTCATCGGGCTGGTCTCGTGGGGGAGCGGCTGCGGGCGGGCCGGGAGTCCGGGGGTCTATACGCGGATCACCTCGGCGGTCGACGAGGTGGCGGCGGCCACCGGGGCGCGGCGCACGGGCTGAGAGCACCGCCCGGCGGGCGCACCGCACGCGGGCAACGAGAACGGGCCACCATCCCGGTACTGCTGGGGTGGTGGCCCGTCGGCCGGTCCTGGATCGGCCCTTGGCTCGTCGTGGATGCGAGGTATCAGTGTTCCTCTTCACCGGCGGCGGCCTGCACGGCCGTCAGTCGGTCGGTCTCATCCTGTATTTCCGCGGCGATCTTCTTGAGTTCCGGCTCGAACTTGCGTCCGTGGTGGGCGCAGAAGAGCAGTTCACCACCGCTGGTCAGGACGACGCGCAGATATGCCTGGGCGCCGCAGCGGTCGCAGCGGTCAGCGGCCGTCAGCGGGCTCGCGGGGGTCAGAACAGTAGTCACGTCGCCTCTTCTCTAGCTCGACGAGCTGTCGTACCAGGGTCAACATCCAACCAGGCCGAAAACGTTCCCGCTCGCGGCCTTTCCTCGAAACTTCTTCCCGAGGCGGCTGTCTGCTGCCGGTTGGCGGCGAATGAGCCGTATTGCTTCGCTTTACGGTTTCGCGTTGCTTGTCAGGGTCGATCCTCCCGGCTGGCTTGCCGGTCGTTCATGAGGACGTGCCCGGAGCCTAAATGGTTCATGCCTGGAAGGGAACGTGATGTGTGCTTCACTCCATCGAGCGATCGAACACTCATACGAGCCTCGGTTAGCATGAGAATTCAATAGGGTGGCGCTACAACGGCTCTACCAGGGCTCTGTACCCTCTGAGCGGCGACCGATGCCGGGCCCTTACCCACTGGGCCACATTTCAAATTCAGCGAGGAGCGAACCGCGTGACCGCCGAGACGTCCGTGCCGTCCAGTGCGCTGCTGACAGCAGACCGTGACGGTTCCAACTACACCGCGCGGCACCTGCTCGTCCTTGAGGGGCTCGAAGCGGTCCGGAAGCGGCCCGGTATGTACATCGGGTCGACCGACAGCCGCGGCCTGATGCACTGCCTCTGGGAGATCATCGACAACTCCGTCGACGAGGCCCTGGGCGGCTACTGCGACCGTATCGACGTCACCCTCCACGAGGACGGCTCCGTCGAGGTCAGGGACAACGGCCGGGGCATCCCCGTCGACGTCGAGCCCAAGACCGGCCTCTCCGGCATCGAGGTCGTGATGACCAAGCTGCACGCGGGCGGAAAGTTCGGCGGCGGCTCGTACGCGGCCTCCGGCGGTCTGCACGGCGTGGGCGCCTCCGTCGTGAACGCGCTCTCCGCCCGGCTGGACATCGAGGTCGACCGCAACAGCGCCACGCACGCGATCAGCTTCCGCCGCGGCGTCCCCGGCATCTTCACGGAATCGGGCCCCGACGCCCCCTTCGACCCGGCGAACGGCCTGCTCAAGGGCAAGCGGGTGCCCAAGGCGCGCACCGGTACCCGGACCCGGTACTGGGCCGACCGGCAGATCTTCCTCAAGGACGCCAGGCTTTCGCTGGAGACGCTGCACCAGCGGGCCCGCCAGACCGCCTTCCTCGTCCCCGGCCTGACCATCGTCGTGCGCGACGAGCGGGCGGCCGGCGAGAGCGAGGGCAACGGCACGATCGAGGAGACGTTCCGTTACGACGGCGGGATCAGCGAGTTCTGCGAGTACCTGGCGCAGGACAAGGCCGTCTGCGACGTGCTGCGGCTGACCGGACAGGGCGTCTTCAAGGAGACCGTGCCCGTTCTGGACGACCGCGGTCACATGACGCCCACCGAGGTCACCCGCGAGCTGGGCGTAGACATCGCGCTGCGCTGGGGCACCGGGTACGACACCACGATGCGCTCCTACGTCAACATCATCGCCACCCCCAAGGGCGGCACGCACATGACGGGTTTCGAGCGGGCGGTGACCAAGACGGTCAACGAGGCGCTGCGCTCGTCGAAGCTCCTGCGCGTCGCCGAGGACGACGTCGTCAAGGACGACGCCCTGGAAGGTCTCACGGCCGTGGTGACGGTGCGTCTCGCCGAACCGCAGTTCGAGGGCCAGACCAAGGAGATCCTGGGTACGTCGGCGGCCAACCGCATCGTCGCCGGTGTCGTCTCCAAGGAGCTCAAGGAGTTCCTGACGTCGACCAAGCGCGACGCGAAGGCGCAGGCCCGCGCGGTGCTGGAGAAGGCCGTCGCCGCGGCCCGTACGCGCATCGCCGCGCGTCAGCACAAGGAGGCGCAGCGCAGGAAGACGGCGCTGGAGACCTCCTCCCTGCCGGCCAAGCTCGCCGACTGCCGCAGTGACGACGTCGAGCGCAGCGAGCTGTTCATCGTCGAGGGCGACTCGGCGCTCGGTACGGCCAAGCTCGCCCGGAACAGCGAGTTCCAGGCGCTGCTGCCGATCCGCGGCAAGATCCTCAACGTTCAGAAGTCGTCCGTCTCCGACATGCTGAAGAACGCCGAGTGCGGCGCGATCATCCAGGTCATAGGGGCCGGGTCGGGCCGGACGTTCGACATCGACGCCGCCCGCTACGGCAAGATCGTGCTGCTGGTCGACGCCGACGTCGACGGGGCCCACATCCGCTGTCTGCTGCTGACGCTGTTCCAGCGCTACATGCGCCCGATGGTGGAGGCGGGCCGGGTGTTCGCGGCGGTTCCGCCCCTGCACCGGGTGGAGCTGGTACAGCCCAAGAAGGGCCAGGACAAATACGTCTACACGTACTCGGACAACGAGCTGCGGCAGACGCTCCTGGAGTTCCAGCGCAAGAACGTGCGCTACAAGGACTCCATCCAGCGCTACAAGGGCCTCGGAGAGATGGACGCCGACCAGCTGGCCGAGACCACGATGGACCCGCGCCACCGCACGCTGCGGCGGATCAACATCGGCGACCTCGAATCCTCCGAGCAGGTCTTCGACCTGCTCATGGGCAACGAGGTCGCGCCGCGCAAGGAGTTCATCACCAGCTCGGCCGCGACGCTGGACCGCGCCAGGATCGACGTCTGAGCGGACGTGGCACACGGCGCCGGGCTCCACCCACGGGTGGAGCC
>NZ_JBHUZM010000070.1:0-39439 GCF_042667665.1 Streptomyces sp. NPDC057307
ACCCCGCATGACGGGGTGGCCGCCCTCGTATACGTGCTGTGCGCCCGTCTACGGGCCTGGGGCGTCCGTTACGTCTCCGGGGTCGGGCGGCCCGCGGCGAACCCCGTCAGGCCCGCTCCACGTCGATATGAACGGCCGCGTCGATATGGACCTCTACGTCGACAGGAACGTCAACGGGCGGCGGCGGCCAGCTCCTTGGCCGCCTCCGTGAGGTCCTTCGCGGTGTCGATGGCGCGCCAGTACGCGCCCTGCGGCAGCGGGAAGCCCGCCAGCCTGCGCTCGCGCGCCAGCCCGGGAAAGGTCGTCCGCTCGTGGTCGCCGCGCTCGGGCAGCAGACTCGCGAACGCCGGGGAGAACACGTACACACCGGCGTTGATCAGATACGGCGACGGCGGTGACTCGATGAAGTCCAGTACATGCCCGAACTCGTCGGTCTCCACGGCCCCCCAGGGAATCCGCGGCCGGGCGAGGGCGAGCGTCGCGGTGGCGGCGCGTTCGGCGTGGAACGCGGCCATCTCGCGCAGCGAGAAACGGGTCCAGATGTCGCCGTTGGTGGCGTACCAGGGCTGATCCGGTTCGGGCAGCCGGGCGGCGGCGTGCTTGAGGCCGCCACCGCGCCCCAGCGGTTCCTGCTCCACCACGGTCGTG
Source organism: Streptomyces sp. NPDC057307 (assembly GCF_042667665.1). Taxonomy (NCBI): domain Bacteria; kingdom Bacillati; phylum Actinomycetota; class Actinomycetes; order Kitasatosporales; family Streptomycetaceae; genus Streptomyces; species Streptomyces sp. NPDC057307. The sequence goes on from NZ_JBHUZM010000070.1 coordinate 649, forward strand.
ACACGCAGCGGGAGTTCCGACGCCTCCAGCCACTCCTGGAGCACCTCGGCGAGATGGCCGCACGAGACCACGGCGTCCGTGACGCCCTCGGCGGCCAGCCACGCGAGTTGATGGCCGATGATCGGGGTCCCCGTGCCGGGGATCTCGACCATCGGCTTGGGACGGTCGTCGGTGTACGGGCGCAGCCGCGACCCCTGGCCGCCCGCGAGGACCACGGCCTGTGTCGGAAACGTCATCATGCCGTGAACGATAGGCGGGTCGGTCGGGGGGCCGGCGGTCAGTGCCCCGCGGTCTGCTGGGAGACCCCGTAGGCGAACGAGGTGTCGCAGACGGGGCGGGAGAACGACTGCGCGCGGGTGGGTCCGTACTGCGCGACAGCGGCGCGGCCGAGCGCGCGGGCCAGGGACATGCAGTGCTTGGCGAGCGAGGGGCGTTCCTCGATCTGGCGCTGGAGGTGGGTCAGGGCGATGCCCGGGTCCTTCTCCTGGAGTTCCACGAGCAGCTTGTCGCGGAGAACGTCCTGCGGGGCGCGGGACTTGGCGCGTACGGACGCCTTGTCCGAGGAGGCGGTGAGGATCTGCGCGTCGGAGTTCTTCGCCGCCCACGGGACGGTCGCGACCGCCAGGGTTCCGGAGAGTACGAGGACGACGGGCAGTACGAATGCGAGACTTCGGCCGATTCGGCGGGCTGTGTGGGTCACGCAGGCGAGCGTAGCGGTCAGTGATGATTTGGCGACATTTAGTCACTCGGCCGAGGGATGGTTCGACAGGTCTTTTCGAATCGGGTGTTGACGTACACGATTCGAAATGGCCGGTATGCCGGGGTATTTGGCCGGTTGGGTGACTCAAGCAAACGGCCCCGCACCGAAGTGCGGGGCCGTTAGTACGTTCTTCAGGTCAGCTTCGGGTCAGTCGCTGAGGCGCTCGCCCGTCGACGAGGCGAAGACGTGCGTCTCGCCCGGCCGCGGCACGACGTGCAGCTTGGCGCCCTTGTCGGGAACGGCGCGGCCGTTGACGCGGACCACCAGGTCCTTGTGCTCGCCGCCGACCTGCGCGTCGCCGTAGACGTAACCGTCGGCGCCCAGTTCCTCGACGACGTTGACGGTGACGGCCAGACCGGCCGGCGCGTCCTCGGTGTCCTTGGACAGCGACTTCGCGGCCTCGCCACCCTGCTCGACGATGTCGAAGTGCTCCGGGCGGACACCGACGACGACGGTGCTGTCGCCACGGTCGGCCGCGGCGGAGAGCGCCTCGCGGGAGATCGGGACGACGCTGTTGCCGAACTTGACGCCACCGTCGGTGATCGGGACCTCGACCAGGTTCATGGCCGGGGAGCCGATGAAGCCGGCGACGAAGAGGTTGGCGGGCCGGTCGTACATGTTGCGCGGCGAGTCCACCTGCTGCAGCAGACCGTCCTTGAGGACGGCGACCCGGTCGCCCATGGTCATGGCCTCGACCTGGTCGTGCGTGACGTACACCGTCGTGATGCCCAGGCGGCGCTGGAGCGAGGCGATCTGCGTACGGGTCGACACACGGAGCTTGGCGTCGAGGTTCGACAGCGGCTCGTCCATGAGGAACACCTGCGGCTCACGCACGATGGCGCGCCCCATGGCCACACGCTGGCGCTGACCACCGGAGAGCGCCTTCGGCTTCCGGTCCAGGTACTCGCTGAGGTCGAGGATCTTCGCGGCCTCTTCGACCTTCTTACGGATGTCGGCCTTGTTGATGCCCGCGATCTTCAGCGCGAAGCCCATGTTGTCGGCGACCGACATGTGCGGGTAGAGCGCGTAGTTCTGGAACACCATCGCGATGTCCCGGTCCTTGGGCGGCAGGTGCGTGACGTCGCGGTCACCGATGCGGATGGATCCGCCGTTGACGTCCTCAAGACCCGCGAGCATGCGCAGGGAGGTCGACTTGCCGCAGCCGGAAGGCCCGACCAGTACGAGGAACTCGCCGTCCGCGACGTCGAGCTCGAGCTGGTCGACGGCGGGCTTGGTGGAACCCGGGTAAACACGGGTCGCCTTGTCGAACGAGACAGTGGCCATGGTGATGTGGTCCCCTCACCGGCAGGAACGTGCCGGACGATCCGAGTAAAGGAGTGGTTCCCCCGCCGGAGGGCGGAGGATGGGTCTAGTCCACCTGGATGAACTTGAGGTGACGCTACCCCGCGTTTCAAGATCTGTCAGTAGGTGAACCACGACGAAATTCCCGGCTGACCTGTGATCCGCGCCGGTTATAGTTTTCCCGCACGCCTCCTTAGCTCAGTTGGCCAGAGCAACGCACTTGTAATGCGTAGGTCGTCGGTTCGAATCCGACAGGGGGCTCTGGCGAAGGCCAGGTCACATCGCCCGTGACCTGGCCTTTTGTGTTGCTCGGGGCGCGACGGGTCACACGGCTGGGGTGCCGTGGGACGGCTTGCGTGAGCGATGCGTGAGCGGAGCGGCTCGGTGCCCTACTTCTTGGGCTTCTTCCGCGTCTTGTTCTTCTTCGCCTTGGCCTGGGCTTTCGCCTTCTCCTTGGCCTTCCGGGCGGCCTTCGCGGCCTTGCGGGCCGCCTTCTCCGCCTCGGCCTTGCGCTGGAGAGGGACCAGCTTGGCGGTGGCCTCGGCTGAGCTCTTGCCGACGTGGGGGAGGACGCTCTGGTAGATGTCCCGCGTGATGCGGGTGTCGCTGTGCCCAAGGGTGTCCGACACGATCTTCACGTTGATGCCGGCGGCGAGCATGAGGGTGGCCGCGCCGTGGCGGAGGTCGTGGAGCCGGATCGGCGGCAGGCCGGAGGCGGTGACGAGCCGTTCGAAGAGGTCGGTCACTTTGCCGGGGTGCAACCAGGAGCCGTCTTCCTGGGTGAAGACGAGACCGGTGTCGACCCAGGCCGATCCCCATTCCTCGCGATCCGCCTCCTGCTGCTTGCGGTGGCGCTCCAGGACGCTAACGGTGTCATCGTCCAGGGCCACGACACGGAAGCCGCTGTCGGTCTTCGGTTCGGTCGCCTCGACGTCCCAACCGTCCTGGACGAGTTGGCCGGTGACGGTGAGGGAGTGTCGGTCGAGGTTGGTCTCCGACCAGGGCTGGCCGCACGCCTCGCCACGACGCAGGCCGCGGAAGGCGATCAGGTGCCACATGGCGTACAGCCGATCTGCGGCGACGAAGTCGAGGAAGGCGCCGGTCTGTTCGGGCGTTCAAACCATGACGGGGGAGGGCTTCTCGCCGGTCTGCTGCCACCGCGCGACCCGCTCGTCCGTCCACACGAGGGCCTTCGGCTTGCGGACGGGGTCGATCTCCACGTGGGACGCCGGGTTGAACGTGATGATCTGCTGGCCGATCGCCTCGTTCAGGGCAGCGCGGAGCGTGGCCTTGACGTGCTGGCGCGTCGAGGGGCCCGTGACGCGGCGGAAGGGCGGCATTGCATCGATCGCTGCCCTCGTCGCCTTACGGCGGGCCCGGTTCTCCACGCCCTTCCACGGCACGGCCGCCAACTCCTGTACCGCCGCACGTCGTTGGGCGTTCTGCTCCAGAATCTCGGCGTTGGCGTCGGTGATGGCGGTGAACATCTCGCTGAGGTGGCTCACGCGCAGCCGTTCGAGGCGCCGGTCGCCGATGTGGGGCTTGAGGTGGACGCGGACGTCGGTCTCGTAGCGGCTGACGCCCGACTTCCGGATGCGTTTGCCCGCGAGCCACCGGTCCAGCCACTCGCTCACGGTGAGGCTGCCGACGAGGTCCTGGCCGGCGTTGAGGCGACGCCGGGTCTCCTCCACGTCGGGGAGGGGCAGCTTTTCGCCCTGACCTCGGACAGCATCTCGGCGATCAGCTGGACGCCTTCGGGGTCGTCCGGCTCGGCGAGCGCCATGAGAGCGCGAACGTGGTCGAGGTCGACCTGGGCGGCCTTGAGGCTGGCGTACCCGCCACGGGCGAAGGAGCGTCGGCTGCCGTCTTCGTGGGGCGGCAACTCCTGGCGTATGGAGTAGGTGCAGTGGTTCCTGCTGTTGCGCCTCGGGCAGGAGGAGCCGAGTTCCTTGCCGGTCTTGGGGTCACGACAGGAGCAGCGGCGGTAGGTAGAGCCCTTCAAGGGCGTTCCTCCGGGGTGGTGTTGGGGTCGGGTTCGGGCAGGTCGACGTCGCCCAGGGCGGGTGGGAGATAGGGCGGGGTGGCGCCTTCGTCACGGAGGTCGCGGCGCAGATAGCGGAGTTTGTACTTGGCGGAGATGGCCTCGTCGGAGTACTTGGTCCGCCTGCGCTCGGCCTCGTCCTGCTGGGCGCGGTTGCTTGTCGTCTTGGCTGCGAACCGTGCCTGTTCCGCTTCTTCGAGGGCGGCCAGGGCGGTGCGTACGAGGTTGTCGTGCGCTTCGAAGTCGGGGACCAGGCCCGCGTCGTGCAAGGCCACGTCCTCGTCGCCGGTGAAGCGGCGCAGGGCGTCCCAGGTGGGCACGAGTTCCTGGAAGGGGAGTTCCTGGGTCCTCTCGACGTAGCCGACCGGGAAGATCAGGCAGACCGGGTACGTCTCCAGGGCGGCGGCCAGGACGATGACGTCCACCAGGGGCAGGGTGGCCCGGCGGCCGGACTCCATGTTGGCGATCACGGTGCGCGGGATGGGATGCCCGAGTTCCTCGCACCGGTCGGCCAGATCCTGTGCGCTCCACCCCATCTCCTTCCTTCTGCGCCGGACTTCGCCGGCGACGTTGGCCTTGACCCGGTCCTCCCACTCGGGAACGTCGTCCTCATCAGCATCCACACCGTGTTGTGTCATGAAGACACATTAGCTTCCCGATGATGGTTGGTAGACGCCTGGAGTCGGACATGAGGGCCATGTTCGCCGAGGGCTGTACCGAAAAGGGGCGCACTGCATGCGCGAAGACGCGATGGCCGGACGGGTGAAGGGCTCGAAGGGGATGAGTCGCGAGGAGCTTCTAGCCCTCCCTGTGTCCGTTGACCTGGACACGGGCAACCGTGCTCTCGGGCTCGGGCGGAGCAAGGGGTACGAGCTTGCGAAGCGGGGCGAGTACCCGTGCAAGGTGCTGCGGCTGGGCAACGCCTACCGGGTCGTGACGGCGGATCTGCTTGATCTGCTGGGTCTGGCGGCGTGAGCGGGCGGAACAGTAGCAAACGGTTCTGCGCTGAGCTGACACAGAAACGCTGGACTGTTGCCGAGTCTGGACGTACGGTCCGTGTTCCCTCGCGGTGGCCTGGTGCCCGCGAGAAGGGGATGGGCCCCCGGCGGTGCAACGCCGGAGGCCCGAGTAACCCCAACCGGCCCGTGAAGAACCAACCCGGCGGCCAGGGCGCACCCGCCCGCCACCGCCAGACAAGGAGCTGCCCTGTGGAACATGCGGGAGCCGAGCCCTATTCCGACTCCGACAAGCCCTCGTGGCCGCCCGTCACCATCCCCGACCAGCTCGGCCACCAGAGCCCGACGTCCGCCAACAGCGGTGCGTCTGAAGCCACTTCAGCAGACCAGTCCGCCGAGGAGGCAGCTCCGGATCCTGAGCCGACGCCCGGCTCGGCGCTTCTGAACGAACTGCGCGCGCAGATAGCGAAGTTCGTGATCCTGCCCTCGCCCGAGGCGCTGGACGCGGTCGCGCTGTGGGTGGCGGCCACGCATCTGCAGCCTGCGTGGCAGCACGCGCCGCGTCTGGCGGTGGTGGGGCCGGCGAAGAGGTGCGGCAAGTCGCGGCTGCTAGACGTGCTGACCGAGACGGTCCACGAGCCGATGCTCACCATCAACACCACCCCGGCGGCCATCTTCCGGTCGATCACCGAGGAGAACCCGCCCACGCTCCTGGTGGACGAGGCCGACACCATCTTCGGCACCCCGAAGCAGGCGGAGAAGAACGAGGAGATGCGCGGCCTGCTCAACGCCGGCCACCAGCGCAACCGGTACGTCACCCGGGTCGTCGGCAACGACCACACCCCGCACCGATTCGCGACCTTCGCCATGGCGGCCATCGCGGGCATCGGCGACCTGCCCGACACGATCATGGACCGGTCCATCGTGATCCGCATGCGGCGCCGGGCCGAGGGCGAGAAGGTCAAGCCCTTCCGCTCCCGCCGCGACATCCCGGCCCTGCATGATCTGCAGGACCGTATCGCTGCCTTGGCCAGGTCATTGCTGGACGAGGCGGCAGAGCTGGAGCCGGTCATGCCGGTGGAAGACCGGGCCGCTGACACCTGGGAGCCCTTGGTCATCGTCGCCGACCTTGCCGCCGGGTCCTGGCCCCGGCGGGCCCGCGCGGCGTGTGCGCGGATGGTGGCCACAGAGGTCGAAGCGGAGGAGGAGCGACCCGGCGGCGCGCGGATCCTCGCCGACATCCGCCGGGTCTTCGCTGCCCAGCGCGAGGCGGACAGCCTCTCCACGGATGAGGTGCTCTACCACCTGCGCCAGGACGCGGAGGCCCCGTGGGCAGAGTGGGGGCGCAGCGGGCTGGACTCCCGCGAACTGGCACGGATGCTCAGCCCGTACGCCATCAAGCCCGGCAACGTCCGTCTCGCCGACGGAACCCAACGCAAGGGCTACATGCGGAACAAGTTCCTTGACGCCTGGCGGCGCTACTGCCCCACCGTCCACCCGGTGGACGCCGGGCCTACCGCCTCCGCCTCGGGCTGAGCCCCGCATCCCCCGGGTGGCCGTCCCTGCCGTCCCTGCCGTCCCTGCCGTGATCCCGCAGGTCAAACGGCATGCAGACAAGACGGCAACCGGCGGCAAGACGGCAACGCGATCACGAAGCCGCGCTGCCTGGCCCGGACCACGTCCCGATCCGTCTTGTGCCGTCCCGCGCGTCCCCGCCGTATCGCCGCAGGTCAGAGCGTCAGCCGCTGGGACGGCACACCACCACTAAGCCGTCCCGGCCGATGCCCTAGAACGCCTACGGCATCGGCCGAGACGGCAGACCGGACCTCGTGCCGTACCTGTCCTGACCTGCGCTTGCAACGGCCAAGACGGCAAGGACGGACCACACCGTCAACGCCTAGGAGCACCCCGCTTGACGAACCTCTCCACCGCCAGCAACCCAGACGACCGCCTCGACGAGGGACGGCCGACCACGACCCAGAAGGCCGCCGAGCGATTCACGCTCATCGCAGCGGGCGTGGTCATCGTGGCCCTCACGGTCGGCGGGTTCTGGCTCTCGTACGCGCATCTCGCCGAGGTCGCCGGACAACACGGGCTCAGGAACTCCCCGGTCCGCCAGTGGGCCTGGCCCGCAACGCTTGACGCGTTCATCGTCGCGGGCGAACTGCTCATGCTCCGCGCTGGTTTGCGCCAAGCGACCGACGGGTGGGCCATCGCCCTCACCGCGACCGGATCGGCCGGCTCCATCGCACTCAACGTGGCGGGCGTCAGTGGCACGGGTGGCACCGGCGCCGTACCCCTGCTCGACTACGTGGTCGCCGCGGTCCCCCCGACCGCCGCGCTGCTGGCCTTCGGTGTCCTGATGCGGCAGATCCACCAACTCGTCGCCGAGCCCTCCGACGCCACTCAACGCCACAACACCGCCGACCGCAGCCACAACGGCACCGAGATAGTCCGTCTCGCGGAAGACGGTTCCGGTCAGCCGCAGCCAGCCGCCTTGGAAGTGGCGGACCGGCACTCCGACGTGGCGCAGGCTGCCACCAATCTGCCGGAGCTTCCGCATCCTTCGGACGAGCCGGAAGACGAAGAGTTCAGCACGGTCTCCGAGGAGTACCTCACCATCGCCCGCACCGCGCCACTCGGACGGGGAGGCCGCGCTTCGCGCCGCCACATCGAGGCGGCGATACGAGACAAGGGCCTGTCCATCGGCAGGGCCGACGCGGAGAAGGTCAAAGACGCCTTGCAGACCGAACTCGACGAGGCCGCCACTCAGCCGCAGGCCGAACACGACAGGGCATCTGCCAATGCCTTCTGAGACCACCGCTTCCCGCCCCACGAACCCGCCACGGAGAACCCCCTCATGCACGACCCGGACTACGAACTTCCCAGTACCCAGAAGGAGATGACCACCACCGCAACCCAGCCAGCAAGGTATCCCGTTGGACCGTCCAAGGGCCGGTCCAACGAGGGTGCCTCCGCCCCGGGGGTGGCGGAGGGGCTCGGGCACCAGGGGGTGCCCGAGGAGGACAAGCTCGTCGAGACCCCCGCCGTTCCACTGACACGAGCAGCCGATGCCGCTGCGCTGCACCGCGTCGCCCGCCGCCGTCAGCGCGAACCCGTCCAGCGCAAGAAGCGCGTCGATGTGCGCTACAGCGCTGACGAGAAGACCGCGATCCTCGCCAAGGCCCGGGCCCTGAACATCGCCGGCGCCCACTACGTCGGCGCCGTCGTCATGGCCCACCTCCACGGTGACCTCGCCCTGCCCGGCCAGCGCACCTCACTGGACGACTACATCGACGAACTGACTGCCCTGCGCAGCGAGGTCGCCAAGATCGGCCACAACATCAACCAGATCGCCAAGAAGCTCAACTCCGGCGGCCATCCACACCCTGGGGACAACGCCACGCTGGCCCAGGTCGAACCCGCCTTGGACGCAGTAGGCGCCACCGTCCGCCACATCGCGTCCGCCGCGAACCAAGCCGTCGCCAAGAAGTCCGCCCGGTGATTGCGAAGATCAGCGGCGGCACGGACACCGCGGGCCTGATCCGGTACCTGTTCGACACGAAGAAGGCCAAGGACCACACCGACCCTCACCTGGTCGCCTCCTGGGACGGCTTCGCCCCCGACCCCGGCCGCACCGACGACTTCGACGCTACGAAGAAGCTGCTCGTGGCCGACCTCGACCTGCACGTCAAACAGGCCAGGCGCCTCGGCCGCACCCCCGAGAAGCACACGTGGCACTGCTCGATCCGGGCCGCGGAGAGCGACCGCCACCTCAGCGACGAGGAGTGGGCCGACATCGCCCGCCGCGTCGTCGCGGCCACCGGCATCGCGTCCGACGGAGATCCAGACGGCTGTCGTTGGGTCGCCGTCCGGCACGCCCCCGACCACATCCACATCGCCGCCACCAAGGTCCGCGCCGACCTGCACACCGCTCGCCACTGGAACGACTACCTCACCGCCGACCGCCAACTCGCCGCCATCGAGAAGGAATACGGTCTCTTCCAGGTCGTCCGCGGAGATCGCACCGCCGCTGAACGCCCCACCCGCGCCGAACAGGAGAAGGCCCGCCGCGCCGGCCACGACAAGACCGCCCGCGAACGCCTGCGCACCACCGTCCGCACCGCCGTGGCCGCCGCCTCCACCATCGAGGAGTTCGTCGACCTGCTCAGCCACATCGACGGCGTGCTCGTCGAGGTCGTGCACTTCCCCTCAGGCGACGTACGGGGATATAAGGTCGCCGTCGCGGACGACGCCCAGGGTCCCATCTGGTACTCCGGCTCCAAACTCGCCCCGGACCTGTCCCTCCCCAAGATCCAAGAACGTCTGGTGAGTATGGGGTCGCAGCCCACCGGCCAGTCGGGCAGGCGCAGGCCCAACCCCTGGCACCAGGCCACCGCCGCAGCCGAACGCATCCCCCACCACTTCGACCAACCCGACGACCAAGCCTCCCAAGGTCACCTCGCCGCGTTCGGTGAAGCCCTCGACGCCCTTCCCCTCGTCACACCCCAAGCCGTGCGCCACCAACTCCGAGAAGCGGCCACCGCGTTCGAACGCGCCACCCGCTCCCGCATCCGCGCCGATCACCACCACGCCCGCGCTCTGCGCAGCGCCGTACGCGCGATGCTCCGAGAGCCCGTTTCCAATGGAAACGGCACGGCCTTGGCGATGTTCCTCGACGCTGCGATCCTCGTCGTCATCGCCGCCGCCCGCTGGCACCAACTCCACCACCACGACCAGCAGGTCGCCGCCGCGCACGAGACGCTGATCCATCTCCAGGCCGCCTACAACCAAGCGGCAACCGCGCCTCTGACCACTCTCGCGCAGCGCCGACCACCCCAGAAGACCGTGGACCGGCACATTCGCAACTTGCACCAGGTCATGCCCCACCATGTCGAGCAGATCGTCGAAGACCCCGCCTTCGGTGCCCTCACCGTATCCCTCGCCGAGGCCGAGGCAGCAGGCCACGACCCGGGGCGGCTCCTTCAGCAGGCCGCCGACCAGCGTGCCCTGGACGACGCCGACTCTCCCGCACGAGTCCTGACCTGGCGTATCCAACGTCTCAGCACACGACCGGCGCCCAGCGCACTAGCCCGTGCGGCACAGGCTCGCAGCACAGTACGGAGCGGCAGTGCACCACAACTCCCGGATGCCGCAGGCCACATACCTGCCGCCATCCCGACCTCACAACCGCCGCAAACAAGGCGGCGCTGATCACGACCTCGCAGACAGCCTCGGGGCAAGCAGCTCCAGCACTTCCTCCCAGCGGTACCGGTCGGCCCCACCGCCGGCCTTCGGCCGATGAGGCTCGTACGAGCCGATCAGCACGCCCATCTCGCGCAGCCGCTCCAGGCTCTGCCGGTACGCGGGGTGGGCGGCCTGGGCGGAGTTCAGGTACGGCAGCACGGCCACCGGCACACCCATCGCGGGTGCTTCGCACAGGATGCCGAGCGCGAGGTTGTCAGAGATCCCGGCGGCCCACTTGTTGACGGTGTTGAAGGTGGCCGGGGCGACCGCGATCGCGTCCGCGGGTCGGGTCGGGCGCGGTTGGTCCGGTGTCCGCCAGGCCGAGCGGATGGGGAGACCGGTCTGTGCCTCGACCGTCTCGACGTCGAGGAAGGCGAGCCCTTGCGGGGTGGCGACGACACCTACGTCCCAGTTCCGTTCCTGTGCCGCGGTGATCAGCTTGCCGACATCGGCGGCGACCCCGGCCGCGCAGACGACGATCTGGAGGAACGGCTTGTCGGGCTGGTCACTCACGCGGGCACTCCCAGTTGACGACTGAAGTGGTGCAGCTCAGGCAGTGCCCGGCGGCGGTCGCGGGCTGCCATGTCGGCGACCAGTTCACGTACGGCCGGGCGGCGGATGTCCTGGGCCGCACAGCTCTCGGCGATGCGCAGGGCCTGGTAGCCGTCGGCGAGTCTGCCCTGCTGACTGTAGGCGCGAGCGGTTTCCACCCAGAGCGCAGCCCGGCGCTCGGGGACGGGAATGTGCCGCCGCATGAGGGGCCGTGCGGTTTCCAGCGCGATGCCAGCGTCGCCGAAGGAGACGGTCGCGCTGATCTCGTGCAGGGCCACGTTGGTGGGGCTGAAGTTCGCCCAGGCGTCGGGTCGGTCGAAGGAGACGTAGCGCGCCACTTCTTTGGCCTCGGTGAGGAAGTCCTGGGTGGTGGCGCGGTCGCCGTTTCTGCTGGCGGCGGTCGCCCCGCGGAGCAACAGCAGACCGACCGCTGCCAGGTACCGGGGCGAGCGCTGGTCGTAGGAACCGGTGAGCTGGTCGGCGGTGTGGCGGACCATGTTCACGGCCTGAGCAGTGTGCTTCTCGCGCACGAGGACGTGGGCGTGAACGCGGACACTGGCGGCGAGGACGATGGGATCACCAGATCGCTCCGCCTCGGCCATGGCCCGACCGGCCGCGAGCCAGGCGTTGCCCTGATCGGCTCGCTTCAGCAGCAGACTTACCGACGTCTGGTACGCGGTGGCGAGCAACCCGGACGCCTCCGCAGAGCCGGATGAGCCGCCGGCGGCATGGCGCAGGTCGGTGATCAGACCCGGCAGCGTCCGTTCCAGATCCGTGTAGTCGCACGTGCAGAACATCCGGCGCACGTCCCGTGTCCGGTCCCGTAGCTCGTCGATGTCCAGGGCTTGCCCGGTGGCAGCAGGGCTCGTGCTTGGCAGCAGTACCTGTACCAGGTCGAAGTGCGCTGCGGTGGACGACGGCGGAGCTGCGAGAGCTGCGACGCTCGCGGCCAGGAAGGTACGGCGGTGCATGTCCTCTGTTCCGGGGTCGGCGGGGCTGGTGTCGGAGGAGGCGACGAGACCTAGACGGTGCGGTGGAATGTCCAGCACCTGCGCGATCTCGCGCAGCGTGCGCACGTCCTCGGTGCCCCTGCCGCTCTCCAGACGGCTCACCTTCGACTGGTGGTACCCCAGGGTGGCGGCAACCTCCGTCTGAGAACGCCGCTGTAACACGCGGGCCTGACGGATCACTTCGCCGATCCGTCTCGCTTCACTCTGTGCCTCGGCCATCTGTGCCACGGCCCCTTCTGCCGTCGCCGATCCTGCCTGCTCAACCGAGCGTAACCGAACGGCAATTGACCGCGATGCAGCTCCTGCATAAGTGATGCAGCGACGGCACACGGCGTGGTCCAGCTTGCCTCCGAAGCGGTTGCGTGGAGATGCCACACCGATCCAGGAGGCCGCTCATGGAAGCGCATCAGATCCATTTCCCCGTTCACGGCACACCTGCTGCCGCCAGCTTCGCGCGCCAGCAGCTCGCCATCGGGATACGGGCCTGGGACGCCTCTCTCGATCAGGAACTCCTGGAGACAGCGGAGTTGGTCGCCGCCGAGTTGCTCGCCAACGCGGTACGGCACGCGGGCCACGGCCCCATCTCGGCCGGCGCCCGCCTGAACGACGAACGCCTGCTGATCGAGGTGACCGATGCCAGCTCCGAGGCCCCGCAGGTCGGACTGCCGGACGCGGACGAGGAGGGCGGACGCGGCCTGTTCATCGTCGCCGCCCTCGCGGACCGCCACGGGATCGACCCGCTGCCGTCCGGCAAGCGGTGCTGGGCCGAGTTCAAGGTCAGCGGCCCGGACCAGCCCTCACGATGCCTTCCCCTGCAAAGGAGTTGACGGTTGACAGCCGTACGGATCCCCCCAGTCGCCGCCGAAGTGGTCGCCATCCGGCCCGGCACTCCCCTTGCCGGGTCCGTAACTGTCGACGGGTCCAAGAACGCAGCCCTGCCACTTCTGGCCGCCGCCGCGGCCATGCACCGCCCAGTGCACCTGGGCAACGTCCCGACAAACACTGACGTCGAAACGATGCTCACCCTGCTCCAGCAGTCCGGCTGGCACACGGCCCGCCCCGTCACCGATCCGCACACTGCGGTCATCCTGCCCAGCGACAGGCCGCAACCGGGGCCCGACCCCGAAACCGCCGCACGCATCCGAGCCTCGTACTACCTCGTACCAGCGTTGCTCGGCGCCTACGGTCGGGCCCGACTTCCCTGGCCAGGCGGGTGCCGGATCGGGGAACGCGGCATGGAACAGCACTTCACGGTCTACGAGCATTTCGGCGACCGTACGACCGTCGACGACCGGGGCTACCTCGTGGAAGCAGCCGCCGCACGGACCGGAACGGTCTCGATCATGCTGCCCTTCCGCTCCCGAGGCGCGACCATCGCCGCCGTCCTGCGCGCCGTTGTGGGCGGACGGCCACTGCGGCTGGGAGGGCCCAACCTCTCGCCGGAAGTCCTCAGCGTCGTAGAGGCGCTACGGCTGGCTGGATGGCAGTGCCGGGCCGGCGAGTCTCTTCTTTCGCTCGCGCCGCCCCCATCCGCTCCCACGGAGACCATCGCCTGGAAGGTGCCTGGCGACAAGATCGAGGCAGGCACGCTGGCCTGTGCCGTTGCAGTGACGGGCGGCGACGCACGTATCTGCGGCGTACGCGGCGATGACGTCGTTCCCCTGGTCAGCGCTCTACGACAGCTCGGTGTGCCCGCGAGCACCGAGGACGACGTACTGACCATCCATGCCCACGACACCCGCCCCACCAGCCGGCCGCTACGAGCCGTCGCCTCCCTCGCCCCCGGCGGCCTGGACGCCGACTTCGAACCGCCCCTGATGGCCTTGGCCCTCACCCGCCCCGGCACCCATCTCTTCTCCGACACCATCAATCCCGGCCGCCACGGCAACCTACTGCCCCAATTCGCCCGCCTCGGCGCCGAGATTCACGACCTGTCGCCCACCAAGTGCCGTCTCACCGGTCCGCAGCAGTTGACCGGGACCGGAGTGGAGGCCACCGACATCCGCACGGGCTCCGCCCTGCTCATCGCCGGCCTCACCGCACGCGGTGTCACCACGCTGGGCGGCCTCGACCAACTCCGTCGAGGACACGCCGATCTGCCCACCAAACTGCACGCCCTCGGCGCCGACATCTGCGAGGTCACCCCATGAGCCGACGGTTACGGAAGATCATCGCTACGACCGACGTCCACTCGGCCTTCGACGCGGCCACGCCGATGCTCACCCACCTCCACTCCGCCCGGGCCGAGAGCCTGATCGTGGACTGCGGCGACTTCTTCGAAGGAAGCGGCTACTACCGCTTCGGCAAGGGCCGGATCGAGCGCGAGATCCTCACCGGCCTGTACGACCTGCTCGCGCCCGAAAATCACGGCTGGCCGCACTACTTCGAGCCAGGGCTGCACGAGATGACCGTGTGCGCCAACGCCTCCGACGCCAACGGCAAACCGCTCTTCGACCGGGCACGCATCAAGCGGATCGGCGGCCAACGGGTCGCCATCACCGCGGTGATCGGTCCGCAGGCGTTCAACACGATCCCCATCCGCGACCGCAACGGCCATTACGTCACCAACCCGGCCCACGCTCTGCGCGAGGTGATGCTGGAGAACCACCACCGAGCCGACGCCTGGATCGTGTTGTCCCACTCCGGCTTCGAGGAGGACCTGAAGCTGGCCGCCGCCTGCCCGTTCGCGGACGTCATCTTCGCTGGCCACTGCCACAGCGACACCTACGGTCCCGTGCGCATCGGCGACACGCTGGTCGTCAAGGGACGCGAACTCGGCATCGGCTATGCCACCGCAGAACCGGTCGGCAGCGGGTGGGCCGCTCGCACATGCACCTTTCCCAACGCTGCCGCAGTTCCCGAAGACCTCGCCACGGTGCAGGAGAAGATCTCCTGCATCGGCCGGAAGCTGACGAGTCCGCTCGGAACTGTGAACGAGCCTTATCGCAATGGTGAGTTGGACCGCAGTCGTCTGCTGCGAGAGATCGGCAGCCGACTCCACTCTGGCCTCGGCGCGGACGCGGTCATCCTCAACGAGACCGCCCTCCGTTCCGTACCGCTCGGCAAAGTGCTCACCCTCGGCGACCTGTTGGCCATCGAGCCCTTCGACAACCACCTCGTCCACGCTGCCCTTCCTTACGAGCATGCCCAGGGCCGAGACAAGCTGTTCAGCCAACTCGCTGAATGTGTCGGCCCGTTGGCAATCACTCCTACGCCCCTTCCGTCGGCGATGAGCAGCGTGCTGACGACGGGCTACCTCGCCGACAGCCACCTGGGCGGCCGAACGCATCAAGCCGGGCTCCGGCTCGGCCAAGCCGTACGCCGTGTCCTGGCTACCGCCTTGCCCGGCGGCGCCACCGAGGGAGGCGAGCAGTGATCCTCACCGGACCTGAGATCATCGCCGCTGCCCGCGACGGTCGCCTGACCATCGATCCCTTCGAACTGGAGCAGGTCAACCCCAACAGCTACAACGTCCGCCTCGGTCCCACCCTGCTGACCTACGCCGACACCGTTATCGATTCCCACCGCCCCAACCTCACGTGTGAGACGGAGATCGGGAACGACTCCAGCCCGGCGAGTTGTACCTCGGGCACACCCTCGAACAGGTCGGCTCCAACTCCTTCGTGCCGCTGCTGTTCGGCCGCTCCTCGGTAGGCAGGCTCGGACTCTTCGTCGAGATCACCGCCCCCATCGGCGACATCGGCTTCCACGGCCAGTGGACGCTGATGCTTTCGCCGGTGCGTCCGTTGCGGGTGTACGCCGGCATGAAGATCGCGCAGATCATATTCTTCGTCTCGACCGGTGAAATCGACCCGTACCAAGGCAAGTACCAGGCCGCCGCAGGCCCGCAGCCGTCGAAGTACTGGCGGGACGTCGCCCGGTTCGAGGCGGTCGCCTCGTGATCCTCACCGGCCCCGCGATCAGAGCTGCCCTTCAGTCGGGCGAGATCACGATCGACCCGTACGATCCCGCCCGTCTCTCCCCGAATGCCTACGACTGGCGGCTCGGCGACACGCTCCGCGTCTGCGCCGGTGACCTGGACGCCGCCGCCCCCACCGCGTTTATCGAACAGGCCATCCCCGCAACGGGCTTGGTGCTGAAGCCGGGGGTGCTCTACCTCGGCGTCACGCTGGAGAAGACCGGTTCGGAGACGTACGCGCAGATGCTCAACGGCAATCGGACCATCGGCACCCTCGGCATCTGGGTCCATGTCTCCGCCCCGCTCGGCCACCAAGGCCACGCCATCCGCTGGACGTTGGAGATCCGCGCCGCCAAGCCCGTGCGGGTCTATCCGGGGATGACCTTCGGCAAGCTCGTCTTCCTCACCGCCTTCGGCACGCCAGCCAGCTACCAGCAGCAGCTTTCCAAGTACGCGGCGACCGACGGCATCGACATCTCCCGCCTCTACGAGGAGATCCCCGGAGGAGTCCTGTGAGTCCCCGCTCAGCCGCCGGGCCACTGGCCGCCACCCTGCTGGACCTGCCCGCCGGAAGTCCTGGCGGCAGCGTCGAACTCTTCCTCGACCTCTACACGGGAGACCGCCCCCTCATCCCCGCACGCGCGTTCATGCTCGGCCCGTCCAACCCGAGTCGCCTTCCCCCCGCTGGGCTCGACCTACTGCCTGTGGCTGGCAAATGCCTGGAAGGCCCGGCTTTCGGCAACTACGTCACAGCCCTACGCAGGGCCCTCACAGCTGCGATCGACCCCACCCAGATCGGCGTCCTGCACCTCCAGCACCTGACCTTCGGCGCCACCCCAGCCCTTATCCGAGCCCTGCCCCTGCGTCCCCGCATCGCCCTGGTCCACGGCACCGACCTGATCTTCGCCGAGGCCCATCGCGATCAACTCCGCGTCCTGCGCGAGACCGCGAGAGCCGCAGACGCGATCGTCGTGCCGACGGTGGCAATGGCCGACCGCCTGCTCAAGCTTGCTCCACAGATCGACCGCAGGAAGATCACCCACATCCCCTGGGGCATCCCCGACCACCTGCTCACCATTCCACCGCCCCGACCAACCCGCGCCTCCACCAGCCACCTACGACTGCTGTACGCAGGACGGCTGACCGCCGAGAAGGGAGTGGCAGCTCTGATCAAGAGCCTGGCTCCTGTGCCAGGTGTCGAGCTGAGCATCGCCGCGCCCCGGGCCCAATTCCACGCCCTGGCCCCGCTGTTGCAACGGGCCGGCGTGAGGGCCCACTACCTCGGGTGGCTACGCCGTCCACAACTGTGGAAGACGTTCGCCGAGCACGACGTACTGGTCATGCCGTCCACCACCCTGGAGGCCATGGGCTTGGTCGCGCTGGAGGCCCAAGCCTGTGGGCTGCCCGTCCTCTACCAACCCGTACCGGGCCTCAGCGAGGCCCTCGCCGCGACCGGCGTAGCCGCGGATTTCACCAACTCGGCCGCCCTCGCCCGCGATCTGGATCGGCTTCGAACCTCTCCCGGCCTACTCTCCACCCTGCGGCAGGCGGGCTACGCGAACGCCGCCCGTTACCCGCTCTCGACTACCGCGCAAGCCCTCATCGACCTCGGCCACCAACTCTCCTGAGCAGGCTCAGAAACGGGACCGTTCGGCACAGGAGGTAACCGGCCTGCCATGAGGGCAGCTCAGCACGCCGTTCCTCCACTCATCCCACGCGCGTCACTACGCTGACCGACGGGATGCCCACTGCGAACAGGGAGACCATGACGTACCGCACCGACCGCATCGAACAGCTCCTGAGTGAAGGCGTCCGCGACAAGGTCTACCCCGGCGCTGTATGGGCCGTCGGAGACGCCGCCGGAACTCATGTTCACGGCACCACAGGGGTCCTTGACCCCGAGCAACCGGACGTGCCGACGCGGCCCGACACCGTCTTCGACGCTGCCAGCCTCACCAAGATCCTCGCTGTGTGGTCCTCCATCGGCTCCCTCTGGGAAGAAGGCAAGCTCGACCTCGACTCTCGCCTGGGCACCTTCTGGCCCGAGGTCGAAGGCCACGCGCTCGGATCGGTAACCGCCCGCCAGTTGCTGACTCACACGGCCGGCGTCCCCCTGCGGGCCCAACTCAAGAACCTCTACGGCACCGACCGGCAGGACATCCGCGACGGCGTACTGAGAGAAGCACTGCACCGCCAGCCTGGAGAGGCCGTCGAGTACACCGACCGCGCCGCCCTCATCCTCGGCTACCTCGCCGAACACCTCTCGGGCCAGCGCCTCGACCAACTCGCCACGGAACGGATCTGGCAGCCGCTCGGTATGAACACCACCCTGTTCGGGCCGCTGCCCTCCGAGATCGCCGCACGGTGCGCACCAACCGAACTCGACGAGGACTCCAGTACTCACCTCAAAGGCGTCGCCCACGACTTCTCTGCACGACTCCTGGGCGGCGTGTGCGGCATCGCCGGTGCCTTCACAGTCCTCGACGATCTCGCCGCTTTCCTGCGTTACATGCTGGGCGGCACCTCAGCATCTGAGCAGGCCGGCTTCGGGTCGACCTGGGCGACTGAGTCGCTGACGATCCAGACCGGTGAACTGGGGCCCGTACGCGGCCTGTTCTGGCACCCGGCTCCTGGTACCAAGCCGACCCAGGATGTCTGGGTGCACTACGGCTTCACCGGAACCGGCATGTGGATCTCACCCGACCAGGGGCGCTGGGCCGCACTGCTGACCAACAAGCTCTACTACACCCGCGACCGCCAGCCCCTCACGGAGATTCGCAACGCCTTCCGCGAGCTCGCCTTCGACTGAGACAGAGGACCGACCCACGCCGCCGGTTCGAAGACGACTCCAACTGCAAGTAGTCACACGGAGGTTGAGGTCGCGAGGATGAAGGGATCAGGCAGCAGTTCTGAGGTGGACCGCGCCTCGCAACTGGCTGCGAGCGACGAAGGGACGCCAGCCGTGGCTCAGCGGACAACCGACGACCAACCCAAAGCCCTACCGCCCGCCCTCGAATCCATGATCCTGCTGGTCGCCGCCGTCATCGTCCACGACAAAGCCACCAACCGCGCCGTCCTCCTCCAGCGCAGTGAGAACGCCAAGTTCGCCCAGGGCATGTGGGACCTGCCCGTCGGCAAGAGCGAACCCGGCGAGCCCATCACTGAGACTGTGGTGCGCGAGTTGTACGAGGAGACTGACCTGACCTTGAAGCCGGAGTCCCTGAAGGTCGCCCACATCATTGGGCCCTATGCATCATGAAAAATGCACGTCAGATGGCCTGGTGTGCGTAGGCGTCGGGAGGCTTGGGTAGGTCCGGGGCGGTAGTCCACCGACAAGGTCATCCGTCCGCGATGCCCCCTTTGAGCTGACCACGCGCGGTGAAGGGATCGCTGAGAGGTGAGGATGGCTACCCCGGCCTGTTGTCAGTGCCCGCCCGTAGCCTCGTAGAGGCAATCGTGCTGAAGGGGGCCCCATGGCAGTCCGACCCTGTTCCAGGTGTGGCAAGAATGAGAGTGCCAATCGCAAAGGCAAGCCAGGACGCTGTGTTGAGTGTATCGATGCGATCTACCGTGCGCTCAAGGTAGATCCAGAGGGGACTTTTGTATCTCCTGGGGCCCCGAGGAACTACCGGTGCCAGACCTGTGGCAGGCCCGGGGCGATTCCGTACAAGGAGATCCAGTCGCGAAGTATTGAACTCTGCAACTGGTGCGTCGGTCGCCGCATGTATGAGGACGGTCTGGCGCGGGACCCAGAGCACTGGCTGATGGACCAGAGGGACGTGGCCCGAATGGTCCGCGAAGCAGGTTTTGAGATGGTGGACGGGTCTGGGAAGACGCTTCCCGAGAGTCAAATGGTCAGCCGTATCGGGGAAGTTTGGGAGTCGATCGATGTCGTGTGCGTACTCTGTGCTGCCCCGAACACCTTCAACGCCGTCCACATACTTTCGAGTAGGAGTAAGCCCTGGACGCATTGCCATGCATGCTTCACGTCAAAGTTCAATGGTTGGCAAAACGAGTTCTATGGCAAGTACGGATTGATTCGAGAGCACGACGGGTATGCGAAGCTATCGGATCCAGTCTCTGCGCACTGTGCTGAGCCCGACTGTGGTGCGAGCAGGAAGGTCTCCATCTGCGCGCTCGCTGCTGGCGCCCCTCCTTGCTTGCGGTGCACAGAGGGGATCGACCCGGATCTCCGTCACTGGGTATATCTGATCCACTTTCCACCCCTTGGGCTGATCAAGGTCGGAATCACGCATAGCGAGCCGAGGGTGTATGACCGGGTCGCTGCCCACATCTCCCGGGGCGGTGTCCTGATTGATCGGTGCCTCATTCCGAATCGGGAGGCTGCTCGCACTGTCGAGGATTGTGTATTGGAGTCGATGCGCCAGCACCTACGCTCTGGAGATCCGAGAGACTTCCCTCAAGGAGGGTGGACTGAGACCTGGGTCGACAGCGCTCCCTCCTTGAACCTCGGTGCGGTGATTAATGAAGTCGCTGCCCAGAAGGCCCCTGGATTCGATCGATGGTCAGGGGTGAAAGAATCCCCTTCTTCGCCGGCAGTGGACGGCAGCATGCAGGGTAGGTTCGTGTTCTCTGAGGAGGTTTCGGAGAGTGGAGAGGTCACTCATGCTGTGACCTTTGTTCATCCACTGCTTGAGTGATCCATTTCTGTCTTATACAGCCGGGATCGCGAACCACTGACCCGGGTTCGCAACGCATTCCGCTCACTCGCCTTCGCTTAAACGATGCGCTGCAAGGATCGGACCCTGTCAGCAACTACGACAACTCATGTTTAAGCTCAGTAGCATGCTCCTCGGATGATGCTTACGTTGAAGGCCAGATTTCTCCTTGCTGGCCACCTGGCGACTTTGCCTCGTCGATCCAGCCGTCAAGGAGAATCAGCCGCTCGTTAAGCGTGTCCAGCGTTGCCTGCTCAATGTTACCCTCCCCGAATTCGCTATGCAGACGAAGGTGAATATTCCGGTGAGGCTGCCGAGTCAGGACGGCCAGGTGTCCAACTTTACGGTTCACCACGGCCCTTAGCTCTTTCTTGCGCTCGGCGAGCGTTTGCTCCTTAACAACGGGCCAGGGCCTGCCATCGCCGATTCGGTTACCTGCCAAACGCATGAGACGGACGATGGCAGAAGGTTCAGCACTAGCAGGAAGCCCGGCTTCCCGGCCTAGACGCCGCGCGTTCAGAAGGATTCCTTCACCAAATGTCTCACCACTATTAATGGTGTACGGATGCACGGACTGTGATGAGCCAATCACCTCAAGCCGGCGCGGCAATGCAGGAGGCGGATTTTCGCTGGCAGCCGCAGATTCTCCTACGGCCTGGCGAGTTCTAACCCTGTCCTCTTCATCGCGTAGCACGTGTTGCACAGTCAGTTCAATCCGTGCGGCCGGGTCAAGAAGTGGCTGGATTGTGGGAATGAATACACGTGCGCATAGCTCATCGTCATCACCACGTCGACGGATACACCGGCCGACGACCTGACGGAAGAACAGCTCTGTTCGAGTGCGGGTCGCATACACGATCACGCCCAATCGCGGGATATCGACACCCTCAGCAACCATCTGCACTGCAACGATCCAGCGGGAGGAGTTGGCTGCGAACTCGAAAATTCTTTTGGATGCACTGGGGGCATCCGAGATAACGACTGTGGCTGATTCGTCGGTAATTTCCTGGAGGATCTCGGCATACGCGCGGGCATGCTGACGATTACTCGCCAGAACCAGACCGCCGATGTCAGGGGTGTCTTGCCGAATCAGTGACAGCTCGTCGTTGGCCCGACGCAGAACCGACGGAATCCAATCCTTACCGGGGTCAAGCGCTGCAGACAGGGCATGAGAGATAGTCCTGGGATCGGTCTCGGAGAGCTTCCTCGACACTGCATGTTCGGACGCAAGACGCCACCTGGCTTCGCCGTCCAAGGCCGGAAAGACCACCGGGCGAACCACTTCTTGGTCCTGCAGAGCCATGCCATAGTCATAGTTGATATCGGGAATTACACGCCGCTCCTCGTCATAGCGCAGAAATGGGATGGGTTTTGCGTCAGTTCGGAAGGGAGTACCGGACAGCATGAGTCGCCGGTGCACGCCACCGAATGCCGTAAGAAGTGCCGGACCCCAAGCTAGGTGTTCAGAGTCTCCAGCATGGTGTACCTCGTCCAGAATGACCAGGCATGGACGACTCGGCTGGTTGGACATTCCATCCCAGACGCCTGGATCAGCTGCGACAGACTGGTAGGTCGTAACCACGCCGTCGTAGTCCGGTGCTGTTCTCTTCTTCGCGTTGGTGAAGACGGGATTGAGTTTGATTCCCTGGCGGGCGGCGGCTTTAGCCCACTGCCCTTTCAGATGATCGGTTGGAACAACGACGGTAATCCAACCAATCTCACCCCGATCCATCATGGCCTGCGCCGCGAGCAGGGCGAACGCGGTCTTGCCTGCCCCTGGAGTGGCCACTACCAGAAAGTCTCGGCTCACCCCCAAGAACCGCCGTAGTCCGTCATCTTGCCACTGCCGCAAACGCATATGCCTGAACCTTCCGTGGTGTCCGTGCCTCTGCTGCTGAAAGGGCATCACGGCAAGCCTGGGCTACCAACACGGCAAGGATCACTGTGGAGGCTGCGAGCAGGGTTGGTTGCCGGATAACGACGGGGCCACCGCAGCAGTGCCGTGGAGGTCTAAGCATTGCATCGTGCTGATGACGAGAACCCGTTTGGCGGGGATGCAGGTGGGGGGTACGACAGCACTAGCGGGGCGCGTGAGTCAGACGATGCGCCGGCACGGTGTAGGGAACGCGCGGACGCTAACGAGGTGACGAGCGCACTCGACTTTCTGGCATCACCGCATCTCGCGGTCGTGGAGAGGTCAACCCGCGGCTACCGAGCAATCGCATCCGCTCACACCGCCCTTCAGCGACTGGAAGAGTTGGGACGCCAGTGGCTCCTCCTGGGTTCCGCGCCGCCGCAGTGCTGCGCCACCGGAGACGCTGGTACCTCTTGATGCGCCCGCCTGAAATTCTCCGCTTCCGAGGTGTCGCAGCGGAGCCGTCTGGACAAGTCACCTCGCCTGGCAGACCGAACTGCCATGCTTCCTAGATGGCCAGTAGGAATAAAGGGCGACGAGGGCGGCCCGCCGTACCTGTACGACGAGGCGATCCGACCAGTGGACCCGCTGAATCCCTGTGGACGCAGACACGATCGGGGGCACGAGCCGGTCGCGGGTTTCACTACCAGGATGCCGTCGGAGCGTGGCTGTGCGGCCGGGTCCTGTCCGGCCGGCTCGCCATCGATCGCATTGTCCCGGAGGGGTTTGAAGACCTCTCTTGCGAGGGCCCGACGTCCTGGCATGTCCAGGTAAAATCACGTCAGGAACGGGTCGGTGATTTCACCGCTGCTGATGTGGCCGGGCATCTCGTCGCCATGGCCAAGGCGCATGCCAAGCGGGCAGCGGCGGGAGTGACCGATCGCGCGATCCTCATTCTCGAACGGCCGGTGGCAGGAGAGCTGTTCACCCACTGGGATCGTCCGTTGAGCGCTCTCCCAACAGGCCATCCGGTGCTGCGGGAATTCGCCACGAAGGCTGCACACGCCGGTCTGGACAGGGACGAGATCGACGCCTGGTGCGAGGCTGTCAGCCTCTACGTGCTGCCATGGGGCGCCGCGGCAGCGGAAACCCGGGCCGCAGTAGTGCAGCGCTTCGGGCTGCTCCCTGCGGCCGCCGAACCTATTGTGCTAGCCCTACGCGACGAGGTGGCAGGCCAAGCCGATGCCAACGCAGCGGCAAGTCTGAGTGAGGCGTCCGGGCTCACCCGAACGGGCATCGAGCGCATCGCCCAGGAGGTCGTGGAAACCATCAATCGTGAGTCACTGGAAGAAGCGCTGTCGTCAGGTGCCTGCGAGCCGGTGGACTTCGACCGACCGCTTCTGTTAACCGGCTTCTATGAAGGCATCGACGTGCAGCCCGGCCACATCGCGGCCGGCCTGCCCGCACCCAGGCAGGCTCTGACCGGCCAGGTGGTGACGGCGATCGACCGTGAGGAGAGCGTCCTCATTGTCGGCCCGTCAGGAGTGGGCAAGTCGACTGTCATGTGGACGGCCGCCTACGTGACCAGGCATGTGCTTTGGTATCGGATCAGGCGTCTCCGAGACGGGGACATCGCCGCGTTGGTGCGGCTGGCAAGAGCGTTGAAACCTTCGATGCGCTCGCCGGTCGGATTCGTGGTGGACGGCATCGGGATCGGCTCGGCCGCGGCTTGGGACGCCCTTCAGCGAGAACTCGCCCCGATTCCCGGAGTCTTGTTGTTGGGTTCTGTCCGCAGTGAGGACTTGCTGCCCCTGCGAAGCCGGGCCAGGTGTACGCAGATCGCGGTGACACTTGACGAGGACGTCGCGAAAGAGATCCACACCGGGCTGACCGCCTCCGGTGCCACGACGACACCGCACTGGCGGGAGGCATACGAGGCAGCCGACGGTCTGACTCTGGAGTTCACTCACCTTCTCACCAAAGGAAGGCGGCTCTCGGACGTTCTGTCGGAGCAGGTCGACCGGCGGGTAGTCGAAGGACGACAGACAGAACTCGACATTCTTGCCAGGATCTCGGTGGCCCATCGTTGGGGCACCGATCTGCCGGTACGGGCGCTCCAGCGACAACTCGGCATCGAGGACGTGGAACTCCGCGCCGCCCTCTCGCGTCTGGTCCACGAGCACCTCGTTCACGAGCGCCTCGGACATCTGTCCGGGCTCCACCAACTGCGCTCGGGCAGATTGGCGGATGCCGTACACGCGGTACCGCCACCCGTACTCGACGAGACCGTCATCGCGGTCATGCGGATGCTGACGGACGAACAACTCCAGCCGTTCGTGGCCGGCGTCCTCACGGACTGCCCCGACCTCGATTCCGTCGTACTGGACCAGATTGTCGTCGAAGTTGGGCAAAGGCACGGAACGACTACGGTCACCGGTGTTTTCCAGGCACTCCGGCTGGTCGATTTCACTCGTTGCGCCACCGACTGGAAGCAGATCCTCGACCGGCATCAAGTAGCGCTCGCACACCGTCGAACCCTTCTGCAGTTCGCGCTGCTCGACGGGGATCCACTGCCCAACCTGCAACCCGAGATCGCGGCGGCCACAGCCGAGATCCGCGCGTACCTTCCGCTGAGCTCGCCGCTGCGCGACACCCTGGTGGAACGGCTCGGGACGGCCCAGTTGGCCCAACTTCTCGCCCAGTGCACGGAACCGACCGAGACACAGAGGGTCCTGGCCGTCCTGACAGGAACAGACCTGGATCTTACGAACTGGGCTCCAACACTCGCGGATTCTCCGTTCGGCCGACTGCTGACCGGTTCATCGATTGAGTCGCTGGGGGACCTTCTCACAGCGGCGCGAGCCGTGTCGTTGGATCTGGCGAACAGCCTGCTGGAACTCGTGGGCGGAGAGGAGGCTGTTCTGACGAGACTGAGAGCCCACTTTCCGTGGTTGTACGAGGTATCCGTCGTAGAGCGGGAAGGCCGACAGGTTGCGTACGCCCGTCTTCTGCACGTGTCCGATCGGGCTCAGCCGGAGGCGGAACAAGCGATCCGGACCTTCGGGCGGATCCTGCTGCGCTGCCTCCCTCACTGCGAGAGCGTGGACGTTCAGAGCCTTCTGCCCGGTGGCATTCCCCAAACCTTCGGTGACTTCACAGCTGGGATCAGCCGTCTGGAGCGTCAGTACGATCGCTCACCCACCCAGGTGGCATGGACTCGCGCGCAGAGCCTGATCGCCACCACCCTGGCCGGCACCACTGACCGGACCAGCAGGACCGCTGCGGCAAGCGCCCTGCTCCCCGAGCTGTACAAGTACTTGATTGATCTGACCCGAGTCTGGCTCACCGGACGCAGCCAGCCCCGGGACGTCGCCTTGCTCAAGACGGTGCAGGCCGACCTGTACAAGCAGGCCACCGCGCTGACACTGCCCATGGACAATACCCACCTGTCCTCACTGCCTGCCGATGACGCGGTCCCGGGTGGCGGAGCGGACCACTTGCAATCGCTCGCACACGGGATCGCGGACAATCTGACACGACGGATCTTCGATCCCGAGGAGTACAGATCACTCGCCGGGTACGTCCGAGACTCGCTGAGGAATAGCGCGTTGGGCGTGCGGGACCAGGAGCAATGGCACCTCGTCGACCAAGAACCGCCAGCTGTCCTGGACCAGTTGACGAAGGCTCTCACCGACCTTCACGCCGTTCTCGCTGAGCTTACGTGGGGCACCCTCGGCCTACAGGCCATCAGGACCGCGGCACGATCAGGGCCGTCCGGCGTCGCTCTCGCCCGGGCCGCGGACGTTGCCCGCACCGCCGCCGACGCCAGAGCGCCCGCCGCACAGCAACAGCTCCAAGCCGACGCTGAGGCCGAGGGACTCTCCGTTCAGCTCTTCACCCGCCCTCCCGCCGATCCGAACGCGATGGAATGGCCAGCTGTTGAGTCGGCGGTGGGCGTGTACCTCGATGACGTCATCGGATGGTCAGCGGCGGTGGACGAACTAAGCGCCTTGATGCACCACGATTATGTGTCGCAGGGATACCGGGGACCCGTCCTCCTCATGCCACTCATCGACGGCAGACCGGTCCGCCTCCTGACCCAGCAGCTCCAGACCACATTGTGGCCGGGAGTCGACCTCTTCGACACCTGGAGTGCGGCCCTCCCTGAGGCCCACCCGACCCCGCTCACCAACGCGGTCATCGACGCCCATCAGGCTCTCCAATGCCTCTCTGGTCTGGCGCACCTGGCGACCTTGCGGGATATCGCTCCACTGCACCAGAGCGTCGCCGACGAAGCCGCGACGCTATTCCAGGAGACACATCGCATCATCACGGAACTCCGTCCCGGAGACCTGGTCATCAGTAAGATCGTGGACTTCCTCGGCACCCTGACCCTCCGGGTGCAGAGCGAAATCGACACGGGCACAGCGGTCCGAGACCCGGGCGTACCAAATCTCGCCGTCGCCATTGCTGAAGGCGCCACCGGCCAACCGACCGACGACTTCCAGGAGATGGAATTCCTGATCATGGTCGCCCTGCAGTGGGATCTTTCCCCCGAACGTGCGGCACAGCTCCTTACCGCAGCCGATGACTGAGGCACCGGTGTTGGGCGACGAGAACACCCACCCTGCTCTGCCGCGGAGTCTGATCTTCATCGAGGCGAGGCAGTGAACAGCCCGGTACGGACGAACCAATACGCGGGCCGCTGTGCCCGGTGCGGCGCAGACGTTCCGGCAGAGGCCGGGGTTCTGCTCCGGAGTGTGTGGGGTGGCTGGGTGACCTATCACCCGGCTCACGCCCCGACACTCGATCCGGACGGCACCACGTCTGACATGTCCGCGATACGCCCCAATCAGAGAGAGGGGGAGTGCGAGACCTGCGGCTCGGTCGTTCCGGCTGGGCTGGGGGTACTCGTGAACACCGGCTTCGGTGGATGGGACGTCTACCACCGTGAACATGTCCGTGAGCCTGCTCCACCACCACGCCGGCACCATCTGGGCTGGCACCGACGCCGCCTTATGGCCCTGGACATCGCAACCACCGGCAACCGTTACGGTGTCGACCGCATTCTCGGCGCAGCGGTACGCACCACTGACGGAACGAATCGGTTCTGGCTCATCGATCCTGGCCCCGGCCCGCTGTCCGTCACGCCTCGCAAGAATCACGGCATTTCAGTGGAGCGTGCCCGTGCCCACGGAACGCCTGCCACCGAGGCCCTGGAGGAATTGACGACCCTGCTTGTGGGGCAGTTGGCAACCAAGGAACCGATGGTGGTCTGGTACGCCCAATTCGTGCTGACCACGTTGGAGAGTGAACTGCTCCGGCACGGACTCACACCGCTGTCCGATCGCTTGGCCAACGGCATGTCACCGATCTGCGACCCACTCGTTCTGGACCGGCACGCCGAGCCCTTCCGCTCCGGCGGACGCGCCCTGGAAACGGTCGCCGAGTGGTACGGCATCCCGCATGAACGCCCCGGTGATCCCTCCTGCGACGCCGAGGCGACGCTCGTCCTCGCGCAGGTCATCGCGGCCTGCCACCCCGCCGTAGGCCGCTTGTCCCGCCCCGCGCTCCACCGGGAACAGGTCCGCTGGCACGAGCAGTACGTGCAGGAGGCTGAGGCTCGGCGTCCCAACAGGGACAGGGATCGTCGTTGGCCCCTGGAGACGGTCCAGGCGCTGGACTGGAAGGAGCACGAACTCGTCTAACGAACGCCATCAGTGACCGCATCCTTGTGACGGCACACGCTGTCACCGGCCCTGCGGTGAGCACACGGCGCCCGATAGTGCGCCCGGAGAAAACGCTGCACAGCGTCGCCCCTCCCCATGAGCCGGTGTTTTACTCCGACGACTCGCAACTCCCTCGATCGTCCTGATCCTTTGATGACGACCTGCTGTGGCAACGCGGCTCGGCACGCCGGTGGCGGCTCCGATCGGTCCGCCCGTACTTCGCGCACGTGCGTGGCCCGGCACCTCAGCACAAGGCCCCACACACGGCCCGTCTCATCAGGTAAAGAACTTGCGAGTGGCCGACCCGCTTCTTCCGTTTTAGCGTGAAATGGAACTATGTGATGGCAGGGGTGATGTCAGTGCCGTGGGGAAGAATCCTTGGTGGGGAGGGAAACTCATGACTGACGATGGCAATGCCTTTGGCCAGCACATACCTGCTCCGAGTGGCTGCCGTTGGTGTGGGCTTGAGGCTCGGGGGCATGCCCAGCGGTGGAAGCCGCCGGTGGGCTGGCACAAGTGGGAACCGCCGACGCCGGAGCAGCGCAAGGAGCGCATGCTTGCGAGACGAAGGCAGGCTGGCGGCACTGGTCCAGCCAGGCCGCGCCGGAGCGCCTTTACCCTGCGGCCAGCTTTCTGAGCTGACTGAAGATTTCCCGCAACTGTGCGGGCACCTGATCAGGGCTGGTGAGGGTGCTCACCAGCCCGAACATCATGTCGGGCTTACCGCTGGGCCCATCCGGACTGCCGTCCCGGAGCATGTTCAGCACTTCCTTGCTGAATTTCTTACCAGGGCGCTGAGCAGCGAAGTCGGCTGCCGTCCATGGTTCATCCTTAGGCCAGAGATCGTTGGCGGCCGCAGCCCACAGGCCATCGGAGAACAACTCTTCCAACTCATTGAAGGAGTCCGGTTCTCCTACGAAGCGGACCACTTCGTTGAAAGCGCTGCCGAAGAACTGCTGGAGGCGGGCTTCCTTGAACAGCCCTTTGGGCAGAGAACGGCTGTCGGCGTCGACCATGAGCATCACGGTTCGACCGTGCTCGACCAGGTAGTGGGCTAGGTGCAACGCACCCTCGTTGTTGAAGCATGCCCACAAGGCGATGCCGGCCGACTG
This sequence comes from Streptomyces sp. NPDC057307, assembly GCF_042667665.1. NCBI lineage: Bacteria > Bacillati > Actinomycetota > Actinomycetes > Kitasatosporales > Streptomycetaceae > Streptomyces > Streptomyces sp. NPDC057307. The sequence goes on from NZ_JBHUZM010000070.1 coordinate 29,811, forward strand.
CAATGACTGTCCCTCGGACAGCCGGAACAGTGTAGGGATCACACGCTGCTCGGTGTCGCCTTCGACAGCCAGGAAGCAGCGCTCGTGCAGGAGAACGGAGTTGCGCAGACCAACCGCAGCAGCGATCCGCCCCAGATGACCGTCGATCTCGTCGTGGGCGTCGGACCCCAACCGCTCCATGAGGGTCCGGCCGTTCTCCAGCCGCAGATGCACGACGTCGGCGATGTCGACATCGTCGATCAAGTTCATGGAATGGGTGGCGACGATGACATTTACATGGGGCAGCGCACTCTGGTCACGGATGAGCTGCATGATCTTGCGTTGGTAGCCGTAGTCGAGATGCGTGTCCGGCTCGTCGTAGATCACGATCGTTTGCACCGGCGGCGGAGCGTCCTCGACAGCCTCAGGCTCGACGGCGGGGTCAACCTCGCCGAGTTCCTCGCTCTTGAGTAGTCGGCTGGTCCACTCCCAGATCGCCAGGGAGATACGGCGTGCACTGCCCAGCCCGGATCGCTCCAGACCGACGGCCTCGCCCTTTGTGCGGGCGATTCGCAGCGGCGCGCCTCGAAGGCCATGCGAGAAGGAGACCTCGGGCTCGACGTACACGTCGGTGAGATCGTCGCAGCGGCTCTGGATATGCGCGCACAGAGACTGGGCGTCGTCCTGGAGGCGCTCCCTGATCCCGTCCTCGATCTGCTGCAGGCGTCCTTGAAGCGTGGGATCTGCCATGTGAGCCTGGTAGCGGCCCATCAACGCCGTCCTTACGGACCCGTCAGGATCAGCCGACTTGCCGTCGAACGGCATAAGCCGGGGTAGACGACGTTCCATCTCCTTCGGTGCCAGTACCCATCCGGACGTGGACGCGTGTGCCGTGCCGTAAGCGCGCAGGGCGGGTTCGATGTCGACGCGTTTGATGGACGTCAACTCAGGGAGCAGTTCCTTGGCCAGTGCTCGCACCTCGGCGACGGTCAACTGGGAAGGATCACGCAACCGTTCGTCATCAGCAAGCGGCGCCCAGCACTCCAGCACCGGCGTTTCGCCAGCCGTGGCCTGCCGCCGTACGCGCAACTCCTCCACAGGCAGCCCGAACGCCTCCTGCTCCCAAGGATCGAGGGTGAACAGTCCCTCCACCCAGGTGGTTGAGCACCTTGAGAGAGAGGTCAAGCCGTCGGCTGCCTCGACGGACGAACCGAGTTCGTACATACGGTCATGCTCGGCCAACTGCTCGGCACCCACGAGGAAGGCCAGCGCGGCGAGCACCGCGGTCTTACCGCCGTCGTTCTGCCCGGCGAGGATGGTAGGCGTACTGACGGGGATGTCGCGGACATCCTTGAGGGACCGGAATCCACACGCAGTGAAGCTGTGCAGGTACACCGTTCTCTGCCGCTCCGTTCCCTCACGCCTGGGCGGCAGCATTCCGACCAGCGCCTGGCCCCAGACATTGACCTGGGCATCAGGCACCCCAGGCGCATCATCTTATGTCTTACGAGGATGGCTAGTTGATGCCGTGAACGCATCTGACCGAATCAAACCGATCGCGATTGAGTCTGCTCGATTCATATCCGGCAGCCCCGATGGACGGATGTCTCCGAGGGTTCCAAGAGGTCGAGCAAACCGCCACGTCCTCCGGTGTGCGTGAGCGATGCGTGAGCGGACGGTGTGGCAGGAGCTGTCCTGACGTGGACCGGCCCCCATGGCGAACCTGTCCTGACCTGGCGGTTTCGCATACGGAAGAACCGTCCGGCAGCATCCAGCAAGATCCTGCCCGGACTTGTAATGCGTAGGTCGTCGGTTCGAATCCGACAGGGGGCTCCGGGAAGGGCCAGGTCGGCGATGTCGACCTGGCCCTTCGGTTTGAGCGGGGAGCGAGGACGCGGACGCGCGGGCGGTGGGTTGGGGTCAGTGGCGGCCGGAGATGCGGTTGGCCGTGCGGGCCAGGCGGGGGGTTGTGAGGGTGGGGGACGTGGCCTCCTGGCGGTCCGCCGCGCGGTAGGCCGCGTAGAGGGTGTGGACTCCCAGCCAGCGCAGGGGCTCCGGCTCCCATTTGCGGACCTTGTGGTTGACCCAGGGCAGGGTGGTGAGATCCGTGGGGCCGGCCTGGCCGGAGTCCTGCTGGATCAGGTCGCGCAGGGTGCGGGCCGCGAGGTTCGTCGTGGCGACGCCCGAGCCGACGTAGCCGCCCGCCCAGCCGAGGCCGGTGGCGCGGTCGAGGGTGACCGTGGCGCACCAGTCGCGCGGGACGCCGAGGACGCCCGACCAGGCGTGGTCGATGCGGACGCCCGCCGTGGTGGGGAAGAAGCGGACCAGGATGTCGCGCAGGGCGGCGATGGTGGCGGGCTGGGTGCGGCCGTCGTTGTCCGTGCGGGAGCCGTAGCGGTACGGGACGCCCCGGCCCCCGATGGCGATGCGGTCGTCGGCGGTGCGCTGGGCGTACATGTAGGCGTGCGCCATGTCGCCGAGGGTTTCGCGGCCTTCCCAGCCGATGGTGTCCCAGATCCTGGCGGGCAGCGGTTCGGTGGCGATCATCGAGGAGTTCATGGGGAGCCAGGTGCGGCGCTGGCCCTTGAGGACGGCGGTGAATCCCTCGGTGCAGCGCAGCACGTAGGGCGCGCGGACCGTGCCGTACGGGGTGATCGCGTGTTTGGGTTTGATCTCGGTGACGGGCGTCGATTCGTGGATGGTGACGCCGAGTGCCTCGACGGCCGCGGCGAGGCCCTTGAGGAGTTTGACGGGGTGCAGCCGGGCGCCGTGCGGGGTCCAGGTGGAGCCGACGGCTCCCGTGACCCGTACGCGCTCCGCGGTCTCCCGCGCGCCGCGCAGGACGCGGTCCCTCTCGCCGAAGGCGATCTCGGTGGTGTGGAAGTCCTTGAGCCGGGCGAGCTGCGCGGGCGTGTACGCGACTTCGAGGACGCCGCCCTGGTGGATGTCGGCGTCGATCGTCTCGTCGGCGGCGACGCGTACGACTTCGGCCACGGTGTCGTTCATGGCCTTCTGGAGGCGGACGGCGGCGTCGTGGCCGTGCTTGATGGCGTACGTGTCGCGGCCGGCGATGCCGTTGTAGAGCCAGCCGCCGTTGCGACCGGAGGCGCCGTACCCGCAGAACTTGCCTTCCAGGACGGTGATGTTGAGGAAGGGCGCGGCCTTCTTCAGGTAGTAGGCCGTCCACAGGCCGGTGAACCCGCCGCCGACGATGCAGACATCGGCCGTGGCGTCGCCGGGGAGGGGTTCGCGGGGCGCCGGTATGCCGTCCTGGGCGTACCAGAAAGAGATGCCGCCGTTGACGGTGCTGCTGCTCATGAGGGTGTTCGTACACCTCGCTTCGCCCCTGTGTCCAGGTCCGGGGTGCGGGGGCGGCCCCGGGTGAGGGGGTAGCAGGCGAGGCCGACGAGGACGGCGGTGAAGTGGCCGATGTCGGTGAAGTCGGGGCCCGCGATGAGCGGTACGCCGTAGAGGATGACGACGGCGCCTCCGTACGGAAGACGCCAGGGCGGGGCGATCCGGTAGGTGAGGACGGCGACGACGCCGGCGAGCGCGTAGCTGACGCCGATGGCGAGGGAGTCGTCGGCGGCCTCGTACGCGTGGCCCTGGTGGACGGCCCAGCTGAGGACGCCTTCGCTGCTGAGCGTGGCGCCGGCAAGTGCGGCGGCGGCCGTGGCGAGCCAGCGCCGGGTGCCGAGCCAGTGTTCGGCGGGGGCGTGGAAGACGGTGTAGAGGACGGCGTACGGGAGCGGCCCGCCGTCGTCCGTCCAGGAGGCGCCGGTGACGAGGAGGGCCGCGAGCCAGAGATAGGTGCCGGGGGCGGTCCTGATCCAGACCCACACGGTGTGGGCGGCGTTGCGGAGATGGCGGCGCATGGGGTGATTCACCCACGGGGGCGGGCCGTTCGGCGGGATCGACATTCCCGGTGGCGGGGGGAGGGGCCGGGGAGCGCTCGTAGGCTTCGCGGCATGGAGATCCCGGCGGAGTTGGCGAGGACACAGGGGCGCGCGTTCGTCGCCGCCCTCCCGGCACGTGCGGCCGACTTCCTCAAGAGGTGGGACCTGCGGCGTACGGGCCCGGCGATGCACGGCATGTGCGCGCTGGTCCTGCCGGTGGAGCGGGCGGACGGTACGCCCGCGGTGTTGAAGCTGCAGAATCTCGACGCGGAGACGGCCGGTGAGCCGGTGGCGCTGCGGCTGTGGGACGGCGACGGCGCGGTGCGGCTGCTGGAGTACGAGGAGGAGTCGGGCACGCTGCTGCTGGAGCGCCTGGACGCGGCGCGGGACCTGGGCGGTGTCGCCGTACGGGACGGGGTGGCGGTCATCGCGGGGCTGCTGGCCCGGTTGACGGCGCGGCCCGCGCCTGCCGGCCTGCGCGGGCTGGGCGAGATCGCGGGCGCGATGCTCGACGAGACGCCGGCGGCGGTGCGGTCGCTCGCCGACGGTGGTGAGCGGCGGCTGCTCCTGGACTGCGCGGCTGCCGTACGTGAGGTGGTGGGCGAACCGGGTGACCGGCTGCTGCACTGGGATCTGCACTTCGAGAACGTGCTGGCGCCGCTGCCCGGCGCCGGGGGCGAGGGCCGTGAGCCGTGGCTGGCGATCGACCCGAAGCCGCTGGCGGGGGATCCGGGCTTCGAGCTGCTGCCCGCTCTCGTCAACCGGTTCGACGAGGGCGACATCCTGAGGAGGTTCGACCTGATGACGGAGGTCATGGGGCTGGACCGGGGGCGCGCGCGGGCGTGGACGCTGGGGCGGGTGCTGCAGAACTGCTTGTGGGACATTCGCGAGGGGGAGCGGGTGGCCGCGCCCGTGCAGGCGGCCGTGGGACGGGCACTGCTGGCGCGGTAGACGGAGAAAAGGCAGGCTGCGGTCATGATTCGTAAGGCGACGACCGCTGACGTTCCGGTGATCCACGCGATGGTGCGGGAACTGGCGGCATACGAGAAGGCCCCGGACGAGGCGCGGGCGACCGAGGAGCAGTTGCGTGAGGCGCTGTTCGGTGAGCGGCCCGCCGCGTACGCGCACATCACGGAGACGGACGAGGGCGCGGTGGCGGGGTTCGCGCTGTGGTTCCTGAACTTCTCGACATGGCGCGGGGTGCACGGCATCTACCTGGAGGACCTGTACGTCCGTCCGGAGCTGCGCGGCGGCGGGCACGGGAAGGCCCTGCTGACGGAGCTGGCGCGGATCTGCGTGGAGCGCGGGTACGAGCGGCTGGAGTGGTCGGTCCTCAACTGGAACGAGCCGTCGATCGAGTTCTACCGGGCGCTCGGGGCACGGCCGCAGGACGAGTGGACGGTGTTCCGGCTGACGGACGGGGAGTTGGCGAAGCTGGGCGGTGGGGGTCGGGGCGGGGGCGTCTGAGGCGCGGGGTGGGGATCGTCGGCGGCATTGTCAGTGGGTGCCGCTACGCTCGGTGACGAGTGCAGATGACGCCGACTTTCCTGGGGGGCCCGCGTGTCCGAGACCGTGTCCGAGCCGAGCCGACAGCCTGACCCGGTGCCCGAAGCCGTGCCCGATCCGGTGATGGCCGAGATAGGCCGTGGCATGGAGCTGGGGCAGCGTGGCGAACGGGACGCCGCCCGGCAGGTGTTCGCCGGTGTCTGGGACCGGCTGGGCGCGGACGGCGACCCGTTCCACATATGCGCGCTGGCCCACTCCATGGCCGATGTCCAGGACGAGCCGCGGGAGGAACTGGTCTGGGACCTGCGGGCGTTGGAGGCGGCGGACCTGGTCTCGGACGAGCGGGCGCGCCGCGCGGGGGTGGCCAGTCCGGTGGCCGCGTTCTACCCGTCGCTGCACCTCAACCTGGGCGATGTGTACCGGCGGCTCGGCGAGTTGGACCTGGCCCGTGAGCATCTGGCACGCGGGCTCGACGCGGTGGGGACCCTGGGGGACGACGGGTACGGGCAGTTGATCAAGGGCGGACTCGACCGGTTGGCCGGGCGGCTGGCGGCCTCCGGCCCGTCACCCGCCTGACCCCGGAGCGGCATGACCCCGGAGCGGCCTGATCCCGGAGCGGTCTGATCCCGGAGCGGTCTGATCCCGGAGCGGTCTGATCCAGGACCGGCCCGATCTCGGAGCGGCCTGATCCCGGTCGGACGTCAGGCACGCGGCGGCTCCAGGACCACCTTGCCCATCGTGCCGCGCGTCTCCATCGCGCGGTGCGCGCCGGCCGCGTCGGCGAGCGGGAAGCGTTGTACGGCGGGGCGGAGGCGGCCCGCCGCGGCCTCGGACAGGGCGCGGTCCTCCAGCGCGCGTACGTCGCCGCCCGCCTTCTGGATCATCACCGGGCCGAGGACACCCTCGGAGGTGATGCCGCGCGCCGCCTGCTCCTCCTCCGTGTAACTCAGCGGCTCCCCGTCGTGGATCCCCTCGCCGGACCAGCCGAAGACGATGTGCTTCCCGCCCTTGCCGAGGAGGTCCACGGCGGCGCGGCCGGTGTCGCCGCCGACGGAGTCGAAGACGACGGTGGCGGGGCGGCCCGCGAGGTGGGCGCGGACCGTCTCGGGCCAGTCGGGCAGCGTGTAGTCGACGGCGAGGTCGGCGCCGTTCTCGGTGACGCGCGCGACCTTGGCGGGTCCACCGGCGAGACCGATGACGGTGGCGCCCGCGTTCTTCGCGTACTGGACGAGGAGGGTGCCGATGCCGCCCGCGGCGGCGGGGACGATCGCGACGTCCTCGGGAGCGAGGGTGGTGAACTGGAGGATGCCCATGGTGGTGCGGCCGGTGCCGATCATGGCGACGGCCTCGGCGGCGTCGAGGTTGTCGGGGATCTCGTGGAGCCGGGCGGCGTCGGCGACGGCGAGTTCCGCGTAACCGCCGGGGACCATGCCCAGATGGGTGACGACCCGCTTGCCGAGCCAGCTCGGGTCGGTGGTCTCGCCGAGCGCGTCGACGGTGCCCGCCACCTCACGGCCGGGGATGGTGGGCAGTTCGGCGGGCGCGGGGTACGGCCCGGTCATGCCCTCGCGCAGGGCGGTGTCGAGGAGGTGGACCCCGGCCGCGGCGACGGCGATCCGGACCTGGCCGGGGCCGGGGACGGGGTCGTCGGTCCGCTCGTGGACCAGGTTCTCGGCGGGCCCGAAGGCGTGGAGGCGGATGGCGTGCATGGCTGGCTCCCTCGTGGTGTCCGGGCGCGGTCCGGTGGTGGGGTCCGGCCGGTGCGTCGCGTCCCGGTGTGGCGTACGGAAGCCAGCCTCCGACCTCAAGCGGACTTGAGGTCAAGCAGAGTTGAGGTCAAGCGGAGTTGCGGAGCCGTACGGCGTCGATCCGCCGCACGGCGAGCGAGGCGGCCTCGATGGCGCTGTTGAACGACACCTCGGACAGCACGCCCGGCGCGGCGACCTGGTCGCCGACGAGATAGACGCCGTCGCCCCGGTCGATGCGCGGCCGGTCGCGCCAAGTGGTGCCCGGCCGGTCGACCGCTCCCGTACGGCCGGCGGCGAGCGACTGGCGCCGCCACACCGCCCGGTCCCGCCAGTCGGGGAAGCCCAGGTCGAGCAGGGCTTCCGCGCGCGCGATGCCCACGGTCCCGGACTCGCCGGGACCGACCGGGAACTGGCCCTGGAGCAGCTGCTCCCCGGCCGGCGCGAGTGAGGGGTCCACGGCGGTGAACCGCTCCAGCCAGCCCGGCGCGTCGAGATCGCAGATGACGAACGGATCGCCCCTGCGCGTGGTCAGCCCGAGGTCCAGCAGCGCGGTGCGCCCGCTCTCCCACCGCAGGCTGTCGTCACCGAGCAGCGGCCGGGCCGCGTCGAGCGACGTCGCGACGATCACCGGCCCGTCCTCGGGGAGGGTGTCGACGCGGGCGACGGTCTCCACCCGTACGCCCAGGTTCCAGGCCCGCGCGAGCATCCGCTCGATGACCTGGCTCCAGCCGCCGATCGCGACATGGGCCTCCGGCGGGACGGTTGCGGCGCGCCGGAGCCGTTCCTGGACGAACGCGGCGGAGAGCGAGCCGGGGTCGTGGTGGAAGAGGGCGACGGCGGCGTAACGGGCGGCGGCGACGGCCGCGTCGTGCCCGTGCCGCTCGGTGGCCCAAGTGTGGAAGTCGACGTCCACGGGCGCCCGTTCGGCCCTGCTGCGGCTCGCCTTGAGCAGCCCGAAGGGCGGCGCCTTCCGGAGGGCGCCGTCACGGTGGAAGCGCAGGCGGGCGCCTTCGACGGCGGGGACGCGCGCCATCGCGCCGAGGAGATCGCGCTGCCGGAGCCAGGTCCAGTGCGGGCCGCGATGGTAGAAGACGTGCGGACCTTCGTTGGCGAGGTACGGCCCTTCGGAGGTGCGGGCCCGCCCGCCGAAGGTGTGGTGGGCCTCGAAGACGGTCACTCTGGCGCCCGACTCGGCCGCCGAGATGGCCGCGGTGAGTCCGGCGAAGCCGCCGCCGACGACGGTGATGTGGTCCATGGCTGTTGCCCTTCACTCGTTTCGCACGTCTGGCTCGCTCGTTCGTCTGGCTCGTTTGTTTGGCTCGCACGTCTGGCTCGTCTGGCTTGTCTGGTCCGCTCACGGTCTTCATGCGCGGAGGTGTTCAAGTACTTGACTGATCGGGGGAGCCGTTTGTGACAGCGGGGCGCCGGGATTCGGGGGCGTTGTCAGTGGTGTGCGTCACGATGGGGGAATGGTTCGCAGGACAACGACAGGTAAGTCGGGCAGTTCGGGCAAGTCGGGCGCGGCCCGCAGGAGTGTGACGGCGCGGCGGCCGGAGGTGCGGCTGCCGCCGCTGGTGCCGTACGAGGGGGAGCTGGAGCCCGACGGGGAGTACGACGGGCAGGAGTTCGCGGGACTGGATCTGGCGGACCAGGAGGGCCCGGGGGCCCGGTTCATCGACTGCGCGCTGCGCGAGTGCGGGCTCGACCGGACGGATCTGGGCCGGGCCCGTTTCATCGACTGCGTTCTTGAGGGCATCCGGGGGGTGGGGACGGATCTCGGGGGCGCGTCGCTGCGCGATGTCGAGGTGGTGGACGCGCGGCTGGGCGGGGTGCAGCTGCACGGCGCGGTGTTCGAGCGGGTGCTGATCCGGGGCGGCAAGATCGACTATCTGAATCTGCGGCGGGCGAAGCTGAAGGACGTGGTGTTCGAGGGCTGCGTCCTCGCCGAACCGGACTTCGGGGGAGCGGAGTTGGAGCGCGTCGAGTTCCGGGACTGTGTCCTGAAGGACGCGGACCTCAGTGGCGTACGGATGAAGGACGTCGACCTGCGGACCGTCGCCGAGCTGGGTATCGCGCGCGGGATCGACCGGCTGGCGGGGGCGGTGATCAGTACGGCGCAACTGCTCGATCTGGCGCCCGCGTTCGCGGCGCAGATCGGCGTACGGGTGGAGGACGCGCCCTAGGTGTATTGATCACGAGCGTTGTTGACACTGGTCGGGCTTGATCATGGCGAAGACCTCCGGTGTGGTGGAGCTGTCTAGGAACGCACCACTCGGAGGTCTTCGTGTCCCACCGTAATGCCCGGCTGACTGTCTTCGGGAGGCGGTTGCTGGTCGAGCGTGTGCTTTCCGGTCGCCCGGTTGCTCATGTGGCGGCCGAGATGGGTGTCTCACGGGCTACCGCGTACAAGTGGGTACGGCGGTGGCGGGAGGAGGGCGGCGCCGGACTGCACGACCGCTCCAGCAGGCCCTTGAAGACACCGCACCGGACCACGGCGGAC
>NZ_JBHUZM010000071.1:0-39032 GCF_042667665.1 Streptomyces sp. NPDC057307
GCTCCTCGACGGAGTGCGCCCGGCGCCGGAGCGTGCCCGCTCACCGAGCACGCGCCGGCATCGGATCGTGTCCGGTGTCAGAGAGCGTCCGGGCCGCGTTCCCCCGTACGTACCCGGACGGCCGTGTCCACCGGCACGCTCCACACCTTGCCATCGCCGATCTTGCCTGTCCTGGCGGCCTTCACGACGACCTCGATGAGTTCATCGGCGTCACCGTCCTCGACCAGCACCTCGATGCGGATCTTCGGTACCAGGTCGACGGTGTACTCCGCACCGCGGTAGACCTCGGTGTGGCCGCGCTGCCGGCCGTAGCCGCTTGCTTCCGTGACCGTCAGGCCCTGGACGCCGAAGGCCTGGAGGGCCTCCTTGATCTCGTCCAGTCGGTGTGGCTTGACGACTGCGGTGATGAGCTTCATACGTCCACCTTCTTGTTCTGCGCCGCGGCGGCGAAGTCCTTGTCCGGAGCGGTCACACTGCTTCGGCCCGAGGGCGAGCCTCCCACCGCGCTGAAGTCGTAGGCGGATTCCGCGTGGAATGCCATGTCCACACCGCTGGTCTCGTCGTCCTCGGAGGCCCGGAAGCCGATGGTGACGTCGACGATCTTGGCCAGGATCCAGGAGACCACGAAGGAGTACGCCATCACCGAGAAGGCGCCGATCGCCTGCTTGCCGAGCTGCGAGGCCCCGCCGATGCCGTCGATGGCGAGGACTCCGACGAGCAGGGTGCCGATGACACCGCCGACGAGGTGGACGCCGACCACGTCGAGCGAGTCGTCGTAGCCCAGCTTGTACTTGAGGCTGACGGCCCACGAGCAGGCCGCTCCGGCGACGACGCCGATGAGCAGCGCGCCGAACGGGTTGACGTGCGCACCGGACGGGGTGATCGCCACGAGACCAGCGATGGCTCCTGAGGCCGCGCCGAGGGTGGTGAACGCGCCGTGCCTGATGCGCTCGTAGATCAGCCAGCCGAGCATGGCCGCGCCGGTGGCGATCTGCGTGTTGAAGGCCATGACCGCGGCGGTGCCGTTGGCGGCGAGGGCGGAGCCGGCGTTGAAGCCGAACCAGCCGAACCACAGCAGCGCGGCACCGAGGACCACCAGCGGCAGGTTGTGCGGCCGCATCGGGTCCTTCTTGAAGCCGATGCGCTTGCCGACGACGAGCACCGCGGCGAGTGCTCCGATACCGGCGTTGATGTGTACCGCCGTACCACCGGCGAAGTCGATCACTTCCAGCTTGAAGAGCCAGCCGTCGGCCTGCCACACCCAGTGCGCGACCGGGAAGTAGACGATGGTGACCCAGAGGGCGATGAACAGCGCCCAGGCGGTGAACTTGACGCGGTCGGCGAGTGCGCCGCTCATGAGCGCCGGAGTCAGTACGGCGAACATCAGCTGGAAGAGGGCGAAGGCGTAGACGGGGATTCCCTCGGTCCCGCCCGTGAGCGTCTCGGCGTTGATGCCCTTCAGACCGATGTGGTCGAAGTTGCCGAGCAGTCCTCCACCGATGTCGTCACCGAACGTGAGCGAGTACCCGTAGAGCACCCACAGCACACTGACGATGCCGAGCGAGATGAAGGACATGATGAGCATGTTCAGGGCGCTCTTCACCCGGACCATGCCGCCGTAGAAGAAGGCCAGGCCGGGCGTCATCAACATGACGAGCGCGGCACTGATCAATACGAATGCGGTATCTGCGCCATTCAAGGCCGGCGTCTCCTCGTGGGTGGGAAATACGGCCCGTGCGGATGCTCTTACTTCAGTGGGCCGACTAGTGGTGAGGAGATTGACGTGGGGTGATTTCGGTCGATGCCGCCCGATGTTTCGCGCCAGTGACGAAGTCGTCCGGCGTGTTACGCCTGGATGAACTGCCGTGTCGCGCGGTGCGGTGATGGCAGAATCCGGCCGCGACACCCGCCCCGGTGACCTGGCGTGGGGAAGCCGTGTCGGGTTGTACGGGGCAAATGCCGCGGCCGGGAGCTCAGAGGCGCACACGGACTCCGCGGGCGCCCCACGGGGCGCCTGCGGGCCGCTCAGACCGCTTCCGCGGCCTCCGGGATCTCCTCCGTGAGCTGCTCGGTGAGCTGGCCGATCTCGGAGACGTCCCCGAAGTCCCTGGTGGCCGTCGTCACCGTCTTGCGAAGTCGTGTGTTGACGCGCTCGGAGCGCACCTTCTTGGCGATGCCCAGTGCCTCCCTGATCAACGGCGTGGACCGCTCGGGCTCCCTCTTCAGGAGGTGGACGGTGGCCATCCCGACAAGGTTCAGCGCGTACGAGCGCTGGTGCTCCTCGTCCTTCTCGAAAAGCTCGACGGCGCGCGTCATGACGGGCTCGGCGAGCGAGGCGTACGTCGGGCTGCGCCCGGCCACGTAGGCCAAGTCTCTGTAGGAGTGCGCGTTCTCGCCGTTGAGTTCGGCCTCGGAGAAGAACCGGATCCAGTCGGGCTCCGGCTCGCCGTCGTCCCCCGCGTCGGCGAAGGTGTTCTCCGCCATCCGCACCGCCCGCTTGCACTTGCCGGGCTGCCCCATGTTGGCGTAGGCCCGCGCCTCCATCGCGTACAGCATCGACTGCGTACGGGCCGTGGCACAGCCCCTGCCGCCGTACTGGGCGAGGTGGATGAGCTCCAAGGCGTCGTCGGGGCGGCCGACATGGATCATCTGACGGCTCATGGAGGAGAGGATGTACGACCCGAGGGCCTTGTCCCCCGCCTCCTTGGCTGCGTGCAGGGCCAGGACGAAGTACTTCTGGGCGTTGGGCTGGAGGCCCACGTCGTAGCTCATCCAGCCGGCCAGCTCGGACAGTTCGGCCGCGCACCGGAACAGACGCCGCGCGGTGGCGTCGGACTGCGGCTCCTGGAGCAGGTCCGTCACCTCGTGCAACTGGCCCACGACGGCCTTGCGTCGCAGGCCGCCGCCGCACTGCGCGTCCCACTGCCGGAACATCACCGTGGTGGACTCCAGGAGGTCCAGCTCCGGCGTGGAGAGCTTGGAGGGGCGGCGCGCGGCGGCCGCGGCCGCGCCGTCCTGGTCGGCCGGGGACGTCGGCACCAGCCAGCGCTGCATCGGCTCGATGAGGGCGGGTCCGGCGGCGAGCGCGAGCGACGTCCCCAGGAAGCCGCGCCGGGCGAGCATCAGGTCGCTACGGGAGAACTCACTGATCAGGGAGATGGTCTGGGGAGCGGCCCAGGGCAGGTCGACGCCGGAGACCGAGGGCGACTGGTGCGCGGAGCGCAGTCCGAGATCCTCGACCGCGACGACGGTGCCGAAGCGCTCGGAGAACAGCTCCGAGAGGATGCGCGGGATGGGCTCGCGCGGCTGTTCGCCGTCGAGCCAGCGGCGTACCCGAGAGGTGTCGGTGCTGATGTGGTGCGCGCCCATCTGGCGGGCCCTGCGGTTCACTTGGCGCGCGAGTTCGCCCTTGGACCAGCCGCTGCGCCTGAACCACGAGCTCAACTGCTCGTTCGGGCGCTTGCCGGTAGCCGTACCGTCTGCGCCACTGCCGCCCACTGGAATGCCCCCATCCGCTGAAGCCCTGTCGCGCGAACTTCTACCAGAATGCCGTCAGTTACGGTCGTCTGTCCGGAGATTGCGCTCCTTCGAACAAGAAACCGAGTTGCCCGCGGCATAACCACGAACGTGTGACTTCCCACCGTTCGCGTACCCAAAGTAATCCTACGATCACCCCTCCCGTGAGGGCCGTTCCGTAAACGCCACCATTCGCCACCCCTTCGAATGAACTCGCCTGCGGCCAGGCGCGATTCACTTGACAGGCAACGATCAGGAACAGGTGGAGCGTTGCACGCGGGGGCGCACGGGCTCGGTCGCACCACCCCGGGTGTCACCTCGCGCCACCGGTACGAGAACGGCGCGAGGCCGGCACAAGGGCGGTACGAGGCCGGCACGAGTCCGAAGGAAGACCGGAGCAGGACCGGAGGAACGGGACGCCGACGGAGGGTCACAAGAAGACTCCGCATCGTAACTACCCGCGAGTTCGACCCGTTGGAGGGGGCATGGGCTTCACGATCGGCGGAATCCGGGAGATGCGGTCCGGTTCACGGCGCCGCGGCCGCACCACCGAGTGCACGACGGTGGCCGAGTACACCGGCCTCTGGGGCTGGGCCGTCGTCCCCGGCGCACGGGCCGCGGCGGGTGGCTGTTCCTGCGGCGTCGCCGGGTGCCGCGCACCGGGCGCGCATCCGCTGGACCCGGCACGTGAGGTCCCCGCCGGGGCCACGCTGGACGATGCCGCCAGGGCCTGGTCCGAGACCCCCGGCGCGGCCGTACTGCTGCCCGTGGGGCGTACCTTCGACATCATCGACGTCGCCGAACCGGCGGGCTGTCGCGCCCTGGTGAGGCTGGAGCGGATGGGACTGCCGCTGGGCCCCGTCGCCGCCACGCCGACGGGGCGGGCGTACTTCTTCGTCGCACCGGGCGCCGCGGCCGAACTGCCCGAGCTGCTCTACCGGATGGGCTGGGACGACGCCGGTCTCGATCTGCGTTGTCTGGGCGCGGGCGACCATGTCACCGCCCCGCCGTCCGATCTCGGCGGCCTCGGGCCCGTCCGCTGGCTCCGGGCGCCGGTCCTGGACACGGCGGCGGACCCGCCGCAGGCGCGACTGCTGCTCGGCACCCTGGCGTACGTCTGCCACCGCTCGCCCATCCGCGACTGAGCCCCCGCTCCCGGCCGTCGAGGCGTCGCCTGCCGCGCGCCGTCACCTCCGTACGAAGGGCCCCACCGCGTGCGCACCACGCGGAAGGGCCCTTTCTTCGTACGGCGCCTGGCGCCTCGTGCAGCGCCCCGTCCCGAGCCCCGTGCGGCGCGGGCCCCGTACAGCGCCTCGTACGGCGTCTCTCAGCCGTCGATCAGCGCGTCGACGAACGCCTCGGGCTCGAACGGCGCCAGGTCGTCAGGACCCTCGCCCAGCCCGATCAGCTTGACCGGCACACCCAGCTCACGCTGGACCGCGATCACGATGCCGCCCTTGGCCGTACCGTCCAGCTTGGTCAGCACGATGCCGGTGATGTCCACGACCTCGGCGAACACCCGCGCCTGTACGAGGCCGTTCTGCCCCGTCGTCGCGTCCAGGACCAGCAGCACCTCGTCCAGCGGACCGTGCTTCTCCACGACGCGCTTGACCTTGCCGAGCTCGTCCATCAGCCCGGTCTTGGTGTGCAGCCGCCCCGCCGTGTCGATGAGGACGACGTCGGCCCCCTCGGCGATGCCCTCCTTGACCGCGTCGAAGGCGATCGACGCCGGGTCGCCGCCCTCCGGGCCGCGTACCGTACGAGCGCCCACGCGCTCGCCCCACGTCTGGAGCTGATCGGCCGCGGCGGCGCGGAACGTGTCGGCGGCGCCGAGCACGACCGACCTCCCGTCGGCCACCAGTACGCGGGCCAGCTTGCCCGTCGTCGTGGTCTTGCCGGTGCCGTTGACGCCGACGACCATCACGACACCCGGGGTGTCCAGGCCGCTCTCGGTCTTCACGGCGCGGTCGAAGTCCGTACGGAGCAGCGCGAGCAGTTCCTCGCGCAGCAGCGAGCGCAGCTCGTCGGGCGTACGCGTACCGAGCACCCTGACCCGCTCACGCAGCCGGTCCACCAGCTCCTGTGTGGGGGCGACACCGACGTCGGCGGTGAGCAGGGTGTCCTCGATCTCCTCCCACGTCTCCTCGTCGAGGTGCTCGCGCGACAGCAGCGTGAGCAGCCCCTTGCCGAGGGTGTTCTGCGAGCGGGCGAGCCGGGTCCGCAGTCTGACCAGACGGCCCGCGGACGGTTCAGGGACCTCGATCGCCACCGGCGGGGCGGCCACGACCGGGTCCTCGACGGCGGGCGGCGTCGCGGTCGCGTCCGCCGTGTCGGGGAGGCCCACCTCCTCGATGGTGCGGCGGGATTCCTCCCGCGGCGGCCCCGACTCGTCGCCGACATGCGGCTCCGCTGGCGGGGTCGTGATGGTCGGCGTGCTCGACGGAGCCGAGGGCGGCAGCTGCTTCTTCTTGCGGCTGCTGACCACGAGCCCGCTGATCACGCCGACAGCGACCAGGGCGATGACTACGGCAAGAATGACGATGTCCACCACGTCATCTTCGCAGGCGGTGGCCGGCTTCGGCCGATGGGGAGATTCCGGGCCCCGACGGGGCGGGAAATCCCCGGAACGGGCCCGGCCCGGCGTCGGTCAGCCCATGTCCTCCAGCGCCTTGCCCTTGGTCTCGGGAATCCACTTCAGGATGAAGAAGACCGAGAGCAGGGCGAAGGCCGAATAGATCACGTACGCCCCCGAGAGATCCCAGTCCGACAGAGTCGGGAAGGTGACCGTGACGGCCCAGTTGGCGATCCACTGCGCCGACGCGGCGACGCCGAGCGCGGCGGCCCGGATCCTGCCGGGGAACATCTCGCCGAGCAGCACCCAGACGACGACGCCCCACGACAGCGCGAAGAAGAGCACGAAGGAGTGGGCGGCGATCAGCGCCACGGTGCCCTGCGTGTTGGGGATGGAGATGTCGCTGCCGCTGCCGCTCTTGTACGAGAACGCCCAGGCGGCCAGGGCCAGCGACACGGTCATACCGGCGGAGCCGATCAGCAGGAGCGGACGCCGGCCGATCCGGTCGACGAAGACCATGGCGATGACGGTGCCGATGATGTTGATGATCGACGTGGTGAAGGAGTAGAAGAACGAGCTGGTGGGATCGATGCCGACGGACTGCCACAGCGACGCGCTGTAGTAGAAGATCACGTTGATGCCGACGAGTTGCTGGAGCGCGGAGAGCCCGATGCCGATCCAGACGATCGGCAGGAAGCCCACCCTGCCGAGCAGGTCCTTGAACGTCGGCTTGTGCTCCTTACGGAGGTTGGTCTCGATCTCCCGGATCCGCGCGTCCAAGTCGACGTTCGTGTCCTCGACCTCGGCGAGCACACCCCTGGCCGCTTCGTTCCTGCCGACGGAGATCAGGAAACGGGGCGACTCGGGGATGGCGAAGGAGAGCAGGCCGTAGAGGATCGCCGGGACGACCATGACGCCGAGCATCCACTGCCATGCCTCCAGGCCGCCGATCCTGCCGCGCTGGTCGCCGTCGGCGATCTGGAGGATGCCGTAGTTCACCAGCTGGGAGAGGGCGATGCCGAGGACGATCGCCGCCTGTTGGAACGAGGCGAGCCGGCCCCGGTACGCGGGCGGTGAGACCTCCGCGATGTACGCGGGGCCGATGACGGAGGCCATACCGATGCCGAACCCGCCGATGACCCGCCACATGGCGAGGTCCCAGAGCGCGAACGGCAGCGCCGACCCGACGGCGCTGATGGTGAAGAGCACGGACGAGATCTGCATGCAGCGGATACGGCCGATCCGGTCGGCGATCCGGCCCGCCGTCGCGGCGCCGATGGCGGAGCCGATCAGCGCGGCGGCGATCACCTGGGCCAGCGCGCCGGAGCCGATGTCGAAACGCTGCCTGATGGCCTGGACTGCGCCGTTGATGACGGAGCTGTCGTAGCCGAAGAGGAAGCCGCCCATGGCGGCCGCGGCCGTGATGAAGATGACATGGCCGAAGTGCTCCGGATAGGACTGTGGGCCGCCGGACCGCGGCGGCTGCGCTGTGCTCGTCACATGGGGCTCCTGTGGCCGCCCGGAAGCTGCGCCGGGCATGGGTGGAAAGCCCCTCCAGTGGCGCACAGCTCCGCGTGGCCCACCACCCACGGTGGCCCGTTCGGCGGAGTCGGCGGAAGCGATGACGACGGCAGTGGCAACGACGGCGGTGGCCGTGGCTGTGGCGGGCGATCAGCGCAGGCGCTGACTGATCACCTTGGAGACCCCGTCGCCCTGCATGGAGACGCCGTACAGCGCGTCGGCGACCTCCATCGTGCGCTTCTGATGCGTGATCACGATCAGCTGGGAACTCTCCTGGAGCTCCTGCATGATCCGGATCAGCCGCTGGAGATTGGTGTCGTCCAGCGCGGCCTCGACCTCGTCCATCACGTAGAACGGGCTCGGCCTCGCCTTGAAGATCGACACCAGCAGCGCCACGGCGGTCAACGACCGCTCCCCGCCCGACAGCAGGGACAGCCGTTTGACCTTCTTGCCGGGCGGCCTGGCTTCGACGTCCACGCCGCTGGTGAGCATGTTGTCGGGATCCGTGAGGATGAGGCGTCCCTCACCCCCGGGGAAGAGTCGCGAGAAGACGCCCTCGAACTGAAGGGCGGTGTCCCGGTACGCCTCCGTGAAGACCTGCTCGACCCGCTCGTCGACCTCCTTGACGACCTGGAGCAGATCGATGCGGGTCTTCTTGAGGTCTTCGAGCTGCTCGGAGAGGAACTTGTGCCGTTCCTCCAGCGCCGCGAACTCCTCCAGGGCGAGCGGATTCACCTTCCCGAGTTGCTGGTACGCCCGTTCGGCCGACCGGAGCCGCTTCTCCTGCTCGCCCCGTACGTAGGGCCGGGGCTGATTGCGCGGGTCCTCGGGGTCCTCCGGCAGTTCCTCGCCCTCGGCGGGCAGGGACGGCGGTACGAGCTGGTCCGGGCCGTACTCGGCGATCAGCCCGGCGGGCTCGACGCCCAGCTCTTCCAGGGCCTTCGCCTCCAGCTGCTCGATCCGCATCCGCTTCTCGGCGCCCAGGACCTCGCCCCGGTGGACCGAGTCGGTGAGCTTGTCGAGTTCGTTCTTGAGGTCGCGCCCCTGGTTCCGCTCCGCGACCAGCTCCTGTTCGCGGCCCGCCTTCGCCGCCTCGGCCGCCGTACGTTCCTCGTCGGCGCGTACGACCGACACCTCCACATGCGCCAGCAACTGGCGGGCGCCGGAGGCGACGGCCCCGGCGACGGCGGCCTCGTGGCGCAGCCGGGCCCGCCGCTGCTCCGCGCGGGCCCGTGCCTCGCGCTCGGCGCGGGCGCCCCGGTCGAGCGAGTCCGCGCGGCCGGCGAGTCCCTTGACGCGCTCCTCGTGGGTACGGACCTGGAGCCGCGCCTCCATCTCGGTCTGCCGGGCATTGGCCCCGTCGGCGGCGAGCCGGTCCCGTACGGATGTGTCGGGCTCCTCCTCGGCGGGAGCCTCCTCGGCGACGAGCAGGCGCTCCGCCAGCTCCTCCGCCTCCTCGGTGGCCCGGTCCAGCGCGTCCTGGGCCTTGGCGGTGGCCGCGGAGGTCCGCTCGGCCTCGCCCGCGGCGCCCCTGGCCTGGCCGGCGAGCCGCCCCAACTGGCCGGACACGGCGGACTTCTCCCGGTCGGCGGCCCGCCGCCGCTCCCCCAACTCCTCGACGAGGGCGGCGCATTCGGTACGGCGGCCGGTCGCCCGGCGCTGCGCGTCGGCCAATTCGTCGCACCGTACGGCCAGCTCGGCCAGCTCGGCTGCCGCCTCGTCGACGGATGCCTGCACTTCCAGCAGGCTGGGCGCCCCGGCGGAGCCGCCGTGCGCGAAATGCGCGCCCAGGAGGTCACCCTCCGCCGTCACGGCGGTCAGTTCGGGGCGCGCGGCGACCAGTTCCTCGGCGTCCTCCAGGGTGCCGACGACGACCATGTCCTGGACGAGGCGTCGTACGGCGCCCATGAGGGCGTCGGGGCCCCGTAGGAGGTCGATGACGCGGGGCACGTCCAGGTCGGTGACGGTGGCGGTGTGTACGGGGCGGGTGGGGCGCGCCGGAGCGGTCTCGTGGGCGCCGCCGCCGTCCGTGCCAGCGGGGACGTCGCGTGCCCCGTCCGCCTGGCCGGGGACGACACCGAACGGAGCGGAGACAGCGCCATCGTCACCGACCTGGACGTGCCCCCCGGCGCCCCCCTGCCCCGGCACGGCGGCCGGCCGCGCGGCCGGTTCGGCGCCGAGCAGCAGCGAGGCGCGTCCCGCGTCCTCTTTACGGAGGAGGCGGATCGCCTCCGCCGCCGTCGTCGCGTCGGTCACCGCGATCGCGTCGGCCGCCGCACCGAGTGCCGCCGCCACCGGGACCTCGAAGCCGGGGGTGACGGTGAGCAGTTCGGCGGCTGGACCCAGCAGGCCGGAGAGGCGCTCGCGCGCGCCCAGCAGCGCACCGGTGCCGTCCTTGCGGCGCAGCCCGAGGGCGAGCGCGTCGTGGCGGGCGGAGAGGGCGGCGCGTTCGCGTTCGGCGGCCGTGGCCGCCTCGCGCGCCGCCGTCAGCGCGCCCTCCGCCTCGGCGAGCGCCCGCTTGGCCTCGTCGTGCCGCTCGCCCAGTTCGTGGTCGTCCGCGTCCAGGACGTCGACCTCGGCCTTGAGCTGTTCGTACTCCTCCTGGGCGGCGACGGCGCGCTGTCGCGCCCCGTCCCGCGCCTCGGCGAGCCGGCCGATCTCGGCCTGCGCCGACGCGGCGCGGCTGCGGGCGGCGTTCACCTGTCCGTTCAACCGGGCGAGTCCCTCGCGCCGGTCGGCGATCGCGCGCGCCACGTCCTTGAGGCGGCGTTCCTCCGCCGCGACGTCGCGCTCAAGGTCGGAGCGGTGCGCGACGGTGTCCTCCAGGGCGCGCTCCGCCGCTTCGAGGGCGGCCTCCAGCTCGGCCTCCTGCTCACGGATGCGGGCTGCCTCGCGCTCCATGTCCTCGGGGTCCCGCCCGCGCCGTTCGTCCTCCGGCGCGGCGGTGGCGCTCTTCACCCGGGCGTCGGCGAGCGAGATGGTGCCCCGTACCCGCTCGGCCAGCTGGGAGAGCTCGTACCAGGTCTGCTGCGCGCGCTGCAGCCGCGGCGCCAGCCGCCGTACCTCCTCCTCCAGTTCCGCCTCGCGTGCCAGCGCGTTCCTGAGGCGGAGTTCCGCCTCCTCCTTGCGCTGCTTGAGCGCCGCCTCGTCGGCAACCTCCGTACGAAGGGCGTCGCGCAGCTTCACGAGATCGTCGGCGAGCAGGCGCAGCCGGGCGTCGCGCAGATCCGCCTGGATGACCGCGGCCCGCCGCGCCACCGCGGCCTGTCGCCCCAACGGCTTGAGTTGTCGCCGCAGTTCGTCGGTCAGGTCCTGTACGCGCGCGAGGTTGGCCTGCATCGCGTCCAGCTTCCGCAGCGCCTTCTCCTTGCGCTTACGGTGCTTGAGAACGCCCGCGGCCTCCTCGATGAACGCCCTGCGCCCCATCGGATCGGCGTGCAGGACGGAATCGAGTTGTCCCTGGCCGACGATGACATGCATCTCGCGGCCGATACCGGAGTCGGAAAGCAGTTCCTGGATGTCGAGCAGCCGACAGGTGTCGCCGTTGAGCTGGTATTCGCTGCCGCCGTTGCGGAACATGATCCGCGTAATGGTGACTTCGGCGTAGTCGATGGGCAGCGCGCCGTCGGAATTGTCGATGGTCAGGGAGACTTCGGCGCGCCCGAGCGGCGGCCGTCCGGTTGTCCCGGCGAAGATCACGTCTTCCATCTTGCCGCCGCGCAGCGACTTGGCCCCCTGCTCGCCCATGACCCAGGAAAGCGCGTCCACGACATTGGATTTGCCCGAGCCGTTCGGACCCACGACGCACGTGATGCCGGGCTCGAACCGCAGCGTCGTGGCGGAGGCGAAGGATTTGAACCCGCGCAGGGTCATGGCCTTGAGGTGCACGCCGCCGGACTCTACCTTCCTCACATCGCCCGACGGCGGTTTCACCGCTGAATGAGCAGGGCACATCAGACGTGAGAACAACCGGTTTCGGGGGTGGGGGGAAAGAAAGAAGGGACGCCGAAGCGTCCCTTGCATGTTCTTGCGAGAGTGTTTCTCACCTGACCCCGACGGGGGCTGCTGTCAGGTGAGCGCGGGCTCCGCCTGGGGTACATCGAGGTCGATGCCGTCGAACGGCGAATCGCCATGGTGCTGTGCGGCGGCAGCGCTCAGCGCGTCATTCTCGGACTGGATCCGTACAAGCTCGGATTCGAGGTCCTGGACGCGCTGCTGAAGCCGTCGCATCTCGGCGAGGAGTCGCGGGTCAGAACCGCCGACGTAACCGAGAAGCGCCTTTGCCATGATGGATGGGCCTCCACACTGAGTGACCGACCGAAGCGGTGTGGGTCTGAGGGATTTCCGCACCCGCACTGCCTGGCAGAAGTTCTTCCGCACTGTGATTCCTACTGCCAAACAGCCAAGGTGCGCGGGGATTCCAGGGTCTCACCAAAAAGTTTGACGGTCAACACGATCACAGCCCGTCATCGCCGGGCGGCCCAGGGGTGCCCTTCCGCATGCGGTGCGGCGGCGCCTCTCCTGCGGCCCCGGAGGGCGTGGAGATCATTGTTAACGCGGCAGCTTGGCATGGGAGCGCGCTTCTTGGCAACCATCGGGGCATTCCCGCCAGAAGCACATGCCTGAGGCATACGGGCAGGCCGGACCCCGTCCGGGTCGGACGCCCCCGGCATACTCCGAGCCGTTCAAGATCGACCGCGAATGATCGGGATTCAGTCGGACCGCGTCGGGCCCTCGCGCCGTCGGTCATGGTCACCGGATGGCGAAGGTGTCGTATCCGCCGCGCGGTGTGCCCCAAATCTCAGTGACTCCGTCAACACGGCCGGGCGTGTCGTCGGAACCGAGCCACTCCAGCAAACGGTGGCAATTATCACGCGGCCCTTCGGCGACGATCTGCACCCTGCCGTCGTCCAGATTCAGGGCGAACCCCGTCAGGCCCCCGATCTCCAGAGCGTTTGCCCTGGTGAACCAGCGGAAGCCGACTCCCTGTACGCGACCGCGCACCCAAACGGTGATCCGTACATCTTCGTTCATGGGTGCAAGCTAATGGGCCAATACCGCAGTGAGCACTTCGCCCCCACCTCGGTTGGCGTACAGTCCCGTCGAAATGAGGCTCACCCGAATGGGTGAAGCGCATTGTCGTGACGAGCGGTGCGATGGCAATCACGCGCACCTGAGCACATCGAGGAAGGCACAGCAGATGGGACGCCATAGTCGCTCGGCCGGCGCACCCGCCGCTGAGGACCACGCGGCCGGTGCGGCGGGTCGGCACCGGGGCAGTGGCCGAGGCCGCAAGAAGGGCATCGCCGTTCCGGTACGTACCGGGCTGCTCGGCGCCTCCGCCGCGATGGCCATGGGCGCCGTGGCCGTGGCCTCCGGTCTGCTGCCCGGCGGGGAGCAGTACACCCTCGGCGGTGGCAACCTCCCGGGCGAGCAGGTCCGCACCGCGGGCGCGCCCGAGCTCCAGCAGCAGGGCGGCTCGACCGCCGAGCCGACCGACGGGGGCACCACGCCGTCGAGCCCCGGCACCGACCGGCGGGACGAGCCGTCGAAGTCCGCCTCGTCGGCGCCGGACGAACCGTCCGCCTCCAAGAGCCCGTCGAAGCCGGCGAAGACACCGGAGAGCGATCCCACCCGGAGCCGGAGCGAGGGGACGAGCACCAAGCCGTCCAGCGGCTCGCCGGCGCCCGAGAAGACCAGGGACCGCGTCACACCGCCGGCGCAGACGCCGACCACGCCCACCTCGGCCCCGTCGACCGCCGAGGCCGAGGTCCTCGCGCTGGTCAACGAGGAGCGGGCGAAGGCGGGCTGTCAGCCGCTGCGCGCCGACAAGGCGCTGAACGGTCTCGCCGAGGCGTTCAGCAAGGACATGGCGGACCGCGGCTTCTTCGACCACACCGACCCGGACGGCGACACCCCCTGGGACCGCGCCGATCAGGCGGGCGTCACCAATCTGGGCGGCGAGAACATCGCCCGGGGCCAGGCCGACGCCCAGGCGGTCATGGCCTCCTGGATGGCCAGCGAGGGCCACCGCGAGAACATTCTGAACTGCGACTACAAGACCATCGGCATCGGCGCCCACTTCGCCGAGGGCGGCCCGTGGTGGACGCAGGACTTCGGCTTCTGACCCACCACCGACCACTCACACCCGCGCACCGGGCCCGCGACAGCACCACGTCGCGGGCCTTGCCCGTGCCACAGGCTCGGGCACGGGCACGGGGCGGCGTTGCAGGGCGCCGTTACGCGGCGGCGCGGGGCGGGCGTTGGCAGTGGGGGCAGAAGTAGCTCGACCGGTTCATCCAGGGGCGGCGGCGGATCGGGGTGCCGCAGCGGCGGCACGGTTCGCCCTCGCGGCCGTACGCGTCCAGCGACCGGTCGAAGTAGCCGGATTCGCCGTTCACGTTGACGTAGAGGCTGTCGAAGCTGGTGCCGCCGACCGCGAGCGCGGCGTTCATCACGTCCCGTACGTGGCCGAGGAGTTCGACCGAGCGGGGACGGGGCAGCGAGGCCGTCGGCCGTTCGTAGTGGAGCTTGGCGCGCCACAGCGCCTCGTCCGCGTAGATGTTGCCGACGCCGCTGATGAGGGACTGGTCGAGCAGCGCGCGCTTGATCGTCGTACGGCGCAGTCGTAGCGCGGCGTGGAAGGCGGCGTCGTCGAACGCCGGGTCGAGCGGGTCGCGCGCGATGTGGGCGATGACGTCGGGCAGCCCGTCGGGGGTGTTCTCGTGCAGGGAGAGTCCGCCGAAGGTGCGCTGGTCGACGAAGCGGAGTTCGGTGCCGAGGTCGTCGTCGAACCGGATACGGATCCGCAGGTGCTTCTCGTCCGGGGCGGATTCCGGCTGTACGAGGAGCTGGCCGCTCATTCCGAGGTGCCCGAGGATCGAGGCGTCCGTGTCGGCGAGCGGCAGCCAGAGGTACTTGCCGCGGCGGCGGGCGACGCCGACACGGTGCCCCTTGAGGCGCGCGGCGAAGTCCTCACCGCCGGCGAGGTGGCGCCGTACGGCGCGGGGGTGCAGCACCTGAGTCTCGGCCACCGTCCGTCCCGCGACCCAGCGTTCGAGTCCGCGCCGTACGACTTCGACCTCGGGCAGCTCGGGCACGGTGCTCCTTCAGGGGGCGACATGGACGACGGGCCGACCGGCTCCGGACCAACTGGCCGAAGACGGGGCGGGAGTTGGGGCAGAAGTTGAGGTGGGAGTTGGGGACGAGCTGCGCCCCTCGTGCCGTATCGACACAAGGGGCGCACCGGGAAGGGAACCGAACAGCTCGGCTCAGGACTTGGCCGCGTCGGCGGAGTCCGAAGCCGGCGTCGAAGAGGTGTCGGCGACCTCTTCAACTTCGACCGCGGCCTGAACCTCGACCGCAGCCTCACCCGAGGTCTTCACCTCGGCCTGGGCCTCGGAGCCGGAGCCCGGGGCGACCGCGGCTTTCGCCGCCGCCACCCTCTCGTCCGCGTCCGCGCGGATGGACCGCCACGCGGTCTCCGCCGCCTGCTGTTCCGCTTCCTTCTTGCTGCGGCCGGTGCCGGTGCCGTACGAGACACCACCGACGCGGGCGGCAGCGGTGAAGGTCTTCTCGTGATCCGGGCCGGTCTCCGTGACGAGATACTCGGGTACGCCGAGACTCTCCGCCGCGGTCAGCTCCTGCAGACTGGTCTTCCAGTCCAGACCGGCACCGAGGTTGGAGGACTTCTCGATGAGCGGGTCGAAGAGCCGGTGTACCAGCTCGGACGCCGCGTCGAGGCCCTGATCGAGATAGACCGCGCCGATCACCGCTTCAAGGGTGTCGGCGAGGATGGACGCCTTGTCCCGGCCTCCCGTGCCCTCTTCACCACGGCCGAGCCGGATGAAGGAGCCGAGTTCGAGGCCGCGCCCCACTTGCGCCAGCGCACGCGAATTGACCACCGCGGCCCGCAACTTGGCCAGTTGGCCTTCGGGCAGGTCGGGGTGGATGCGGTACAGCGTGTCGGTGACCACCAGTCCGAGCACCGAATCCCCGAGGAATTCGAGCCGTTCGTTGGTGGGCAGACCGCCGTTCTCGTACGCGAACGAGCGATGGGTCAGCGCACGTACCAGAAGGGCGGACTCCAGCTGATAGCCGAGCCGCCCTTCCAGAAGCGTGTGGGACGAGGCTGTGCTGACGTTGTCTGCCTTCTTGGCACTGGACAGTTCAGACATCGAGCCTCTCACCAGCCGCTCAGACCTCGAGGACCTGGCGCTTGTTGTAGGTGCCGCAGCTCGGGCACGCGATGTGCTGGAGCTTCGGCTCCTGGCAACGCTCACACGAAACCAGGGTGGGGACCGCAGCCTTCCACTGCGACCGGCGGTGGCGCGTGTTGCTGCGCGACATCTTCCGCTTCGGAACAGCCACGGCTACTTCTCCTGCTTCTCGTCGGCGCCGGCGTCGGCGCCGCCCATGTTGTCCTTCTCGCCGTCCTTGATGGTTTCGGCGAGTCCTTGCAGTGACGCCCACCGGATGTCGACGGCGTCGTGGTGATGGTCCGGGTTCTCGTCCAGCCTGATTCCGCATTCGGAACACAGACCGGCGCAGGTCTCCCGGCACACCGGCTGCATCGGCAGTGCGAGCACCACCGCATCGCGCAGCACAGGTTCGAGGTCGAAAAGTCCGTCCTCGATGAAGAGCCTGTCCTCGTCGTCCTCGGCGTCGTCGGCCGGTTCCGCCTGCTTGCTGCGGCCCCGGTCGTCGGCGTCAGGGTACGAGAACATCTCCTGGAAGTCCGCTGCCACGTCCTGGCGCACCGGTTCCAGACACCTTACGCACTCCCCCTCGGCGGTCGCACGGGCGGTGCCCGTGACGAGCGCACCCTCCATGACCGACTCCAGGCGGATCCTGAGCTCCACCGGGGCGCCTTCCGGCACTCCGATGACTCCGTCGATGCCGAAGTCCTTGGGCGCCGCCGCGGAGCGGGTCAGCCGCTTGAGCGCGCCGGGACGCCGACCCAGCTCGTGTGTGTCGAACACGAGGGGGTTGCGGTGGTCGAGGCGGGCGTTCAGGGCTGTTCCTGCTTTCGAATCGTGGAGTGGGCCGCCATGTCGCGTACGAGGCGGGCGGCCGGATCGCGGACATCACGCGACCGAAGAGCCAGGATACTTGACCGGCCGCCGTTGGCCCAATCCGGCCGTATCCGGGCCGTCCGACGGCCGTCCGACGGGTGTACGGCGCACCGCGCGGGGTTCAGCGGCCCTGTTCGTACCGGCGCAGCTGCTCCAGGTCGATCATGCTCGTGTCGAAGAGGCTGGTCTCGTCGAGAGCGCTCTGCGGGTCCTGGGCCTGCTGCTGGGGCTGCTGCTGCGCCTGGGCGTCGGGGTGCTGCTGCCAGTCCTGCGCCGCCTGGTCGTAGTTCTGCCCGTAGCCCTGGCTGTAGTTCGGGTCGTAGCCGGTGGAGTCGTAGACCGGCTGCTGGGCCTGCTGGTACGCGTAGGGGTCCTGCTGCTGGTAGGCGTACGCGTCCTGCTGCTGGTAGCCGCCGTAGGCGGGGGCCGCGTACTGCTGGCCGGCGGGGTCGGCGTACTGCTGCGAAGCCTGCGCCTGCGCCGGGATCTGGACCGGCTGCTCCGGGGCCGGGACCTGGGGCGGGGACTGCGGCTCCATCGGCTGGTGCGCGGGCGCCCCGGCGCCCTGGAGGGACTGCTGTCCCGGCAGCTCGGCGAGACCGGAGAGATAGTCCGCGTCGCTGGTGTGCCCCTGCCGGCCCGCCGCGTCCTGCTCCGCCATGTGCAGGCCCAGGTCGTCGGTGGCGACCCGGCCGAGCAGCTTCTGCCGGCCGCGGCCGACCGCGTCGAGGGTCTTGGAGAGGACGGCCTCGAAGGCGCCGAGCTTGGCGTCGACGTAGTCGTCCGCGCGGCGGATCAGGGTGTCGGGGTCGGCGCTGTACTCCGGGGCGTCCTCGTCGGCGTACCCCTGCGCGTCGAGCCCGGGGCCCCGGCCGAGCAGCTTCTCGCGGCCGCGGTCCACGGAGCCGATGGTCTTGTTGAGCACGACCTCGAAGTTCGCGAGCTTGGAGTCGACGTAGTCGTCGGCCTCGGCGCGGACCTCCTCGGCGTCCCTGCGGGCGTCGGCGAGGATACGGTCCGCCTCTTCCTGCGCGGTGCGGGCGATCACGGTGTCGGAGATCAGCGTGGACCGCTCCGCGTGGGCGGCCGCGACGATGCGCTCCGCCTCCTGGCGGGCCTGCTCGGACAGCTGCTCGTGGCCGCCGAGCAGCTCCTGCGCCTGGGCGAGCGAGCCGGGCAGGGCCTCCCGTACCTCTTCGAGCAGCGAGAGCAGTTCGCCGCGGTTGACCACGCAGGAGGCCGACATGGGCATGGAACGGGCGTTCCCCACCGCGTCGACGATCTCGTCGAGCTTCTTCTGCACGTCCACCGTGTGCTCGCCACTCTCTACAGCCGGGTTGAAGACGGACGCAACGACTGTACGGCCAGTCGGTGCGCGCCCGACACCAGGTGACGGACCGTCAGTTCTGGTCCCCGTCCACCGCCCCGTTCCGCGCCCCGTCGGTCACCGGTTCTCCAGGCGCTCGGCCAGTGCCTCGTGCACGAGCGGAGGCAGCAGATGGGACACGTCTCCGCCCCAGGTCGCCACCTCTTTGACCAGCGAGGAGGAGAGGAAACTGTAGACGGGGTTGGTCGGTACGAAGAGGGTCTCGACGCCGGAGAGGCCGTTGTTCATCTGGGCCATCTGCAGCTCGTAGTCGAAGTCGCTGACCGCTCGCAGGCCCTTGACGATGGCCGGGATGTCGCGCTCCTTGCAGAAGTCGACGAGGAGGCCGTGGAAGGACTCCACCTCGACGTTGCCGAATTCGGCGGTGACCCGGCGGATCAGATCGATCCGCTCGTCGATGCTGAAGAGCCCCTTCTTGGACTGGTTGATCATCACGGCGACGTGCACGACGTCGTACAGCTTGGAGGCTCGGCCAATGATGTCGAGGTGACCATTGGTGATGGGGTCGAAGGACCCCGGACAGACGGCGCGGCGCAACTGAATTCCCTCGCTCTCCGGTCCGGTCATCGGGCGTCTTCGGGTGCGGCGGCGCGACCGTACCAAAGGGTCCCCTCGCCGTAGCGACGCGCTCGCAACGGGTCGAAGCCCTTCGGCCAGGTGAACTCCCCACCTCTGGTGCTGCGCTCCACGGTGGCGACGGCTTCGTCATTGAGCCAGCCCTGCGAGCGGAGTGTGAGGAGGATCTCGCGAAGATCGTCATCGGTGACGGCGTACGGCGGGTCGAGGAAGACGAGGTCGTACGGGGCCTCGGGGGCCGGTCCTGTCACGATCTGCTCGGCTTTGCCCGTACGGACCTCGGCGCCCGGCAGTCCGAGGGTGCGGACGTTGTCCCGGACGGTGCGGGCCGCCCGGCCGTCCGCCTCCACAAGGAGGGTGTGCGCGGCGCCCCGTGAGAGGGCTTCCAGACCGACGGCGCCGGAGCCGGCGTACAGATCGGCGACGCGGAGGCCGTCGAGGGTGCCGAGCAGCGCCTCCCAGGTGGAGAAGAGACCTTCGCGCGCTCGGTCGGAGGTGGGGCGGGTGCCGGTGCCCGGGGGGACGGCGAGACGGCGTCCGCCGGCGGCACCGGCGATCACGCGGGTCATGGGTGTCGGGTCCTCGGTTCGTGGAGTGCGCGGGGTACGTGAACGGGTGTGGCTCTCGTGCGGCGCCGAAGCGGCTGCGGGGCCGCGCGTGCGTCGCCACCCACGATATGGCGTCGCTCCGAGCACGGCCCGCCGGGAGTGGCGCAGGGGGCCGCTCCCGGCGGGAGCGGCGCCGGGGCCGCTGAGCGGGGCCGTGAGGCCCGTTCAGCCCTTGTCGAGGTATTGCTCCCGCTCCGTGTCCAGCAGGGCGTCCAGCGCCGTACGCAGCTCCGGGAAGGCGTCGAGCTCCGGGTCCTGGGCGACCACCGTCACGGCCTCCTCCCTGGCCGCGGCGATGACGTCCTCGTCCTCGATGACGGCGAGCATCCGCAGCGAGGAGCGGACGCCGGACTGGGCCTGGCCGAGGACATCGCCCTCGCGGCGCTGTTCGAGGTCGATACGGGAGAGCTCGAAGCCGTCGAGGGTCGAGGCGACCGCGCCGAGACGGGCGCGCGCGGGGCTCGCCTCCGGCATCTCCGAGACCAGCAGGCACAGCCCCGGCGCGGAGCCCCGGCCCACCCGGCCCCGCAGCTGGTGAAGCTGGGAGACGCCGAACCGGTCCGCGTCCATGATCACCATCGCGGTGGCGTTGGGGACGTTGACGCCGACCTCGATGACGGTGGTGGCGACCAGGACGTCCACCTCACCGGCGGCGAAGCGGCGCATGACGTCGTCCTTGTCGTCGGGCGGCATCCGGCCGTGCAGCACCTCGATACGGAGGCCGCTCAGCGGTCCGGCGGTGAGCTGCTTCGCGATGTCCAGCACGGCCAGCGGGGGGCGTTTGTCCCCGTCCGCCTCGGCCGCCTTCGCCGCGGCCTTCTTCTTCGGCTCGTCCTCGCCGTCGCCGATCCGGGGGCAGACGACGTACGCCTGGTGCCCCTTGCCGACCTCCTCGCGCACCCGTTCCCAGGCGCGTGCCAGGAAGTGCGGCTTGTCCTGGGCCGGGACGACATGGGTGGCGATCGGGGAGCGCCCGGCGGGCAGTTGGTCCAGGACGGACGTCTCCAGGTCACCGAAGACGGTCATCGCGACCGTACGGGGAATGGGCGTCGCCGTCATGACCAGCAGATGCGGCGGCTGCTTGCCCTTGGACCGCAGGGCGTCGCGCTGCTCGACCCCGAAACGGTGCTGCTCGTCCACGACGACCAGCCCCAGATCGTGGAACTGCACCTTGTCCTCGATCAGCGCGTGCGTGCCGATCACGATGCCCGCCTCGCCGGTGACCAGGTCGAGCAGCGCGTGCCGTCGCCCCGCCGCGCCCATGGAGCCGGTGAGCAGCACCACCTTGGTGGCCTTCTCCGCGCCTCCCAGCATGCCGCCCTCGGCCAGCTCCCCCATCATCTCGGTGATCGAACGGTGGTGCTGCTGGGCGAGGACCTCGGTCGGCGCGAGCATCGCCGCCTGGCCGCCCGCGTCCACCACCGAGAGCATCGCGCGCAGCGCCACCATCGTCTTGCCGGAGCCGACCTCGCCCTGAAGGAGGCGGTGCATCGGGTGCTCGGTCGCCAGGTCGTCGAAGATCTCGCGGGTGACCTTCAACTGGCCGTCGGTCAGGGTGAAGGGCAGCTTGGCGTCGAAGGCGTCGAGCAGGCCCCCGGCCACCGGTTTCCGTGCCACCGCCGGGAGTTGGGCGTCCGCGTGTCGGCGCCGGGCGAGGGCGACCTGGAGCACGAACGCCTCGTCCCACTTGAGCCGGTCCCTGGCCTCGGCGACGTCGGCCTTGGTGTCGGGGCGGTGGACCTTCAGCAGCGCCTCGGGGAGCGTGACGAAGCCGCGTCCCTCGCGGAGCGAGGGCGGCAGCGGGTCGACGGCCTCGCCGGCCCTCGGCAGCACCGCGTCGACCGCCTTGGTGATCTTCCAGGACTCCAGTCCCTTGCAGGCGGGGTAGATCGGGATCAGCTTGCCCGCGAAGGAGTCCACGGCCTCGTCGCCGCTGTCCGTGCCGAGCGGCACATACGTGGGATGGGCGAGCTGGAGCTTCCGGTTGAACATCGAGACCTTGCCGGCGAACATGCCGCGGCTGCCGGGCAGCAGGTCCTTGTGCGGCTTGTGGATCCCCCTGCCGAAGAAGACCAGTTGGAGCCGGCCGCTGCCGTCGGTGAGGGTGATCTCCAGCCGTTGGCCCCGGCCCCCGTTGAACTTCAGGATGCGGGAGTCGGCGACCTGCGCGACGACCGTGACGTCCTCGTCCAGCGGGAGGTCGGCGAGGCGGGTGAGCTGGCCCCGCTCCTCGTACCGCCTCGGATAGTGGTGCAGCAGATCACCGACCGTGTGCAGATCGAGCTGCTCGGCCATCACCTTCGCGGTGGCGGGGCCGAGCGTTTTCTTGAGTGATTCATCCAGCGCGGACACACGATCCATTGCACACCACATCACTGACATCCGTCGCGCACCTGTGGACAACCGCAGGTCGCGGTCGGGTCGGCGAAGGGTCAGCGGCCTGTCGGGCGGACCTCGGTGACGGCGGTGAGGAGGACGGCGGAGTCCTCCAGGGCCTCCAGGCCGTGCCGTTCGTGCGGGATCGGGCCCACCTGTCCGGCGATCATGTCCTGGTCGCCGGACTTCATCGTCAGCCGTACCCGGCCGTGCAGTACCTGAAGGCTGGCCGCCGGGGGCGTGTTGTGCTCGTCGAGGGACGAGCCGGAGGTCAGCGCGATGACCGTCTGCCGCAGTGGTCCGTCGTGGAGGAACAGATGCGCGCTGCGGCCGTGGGCGCTGGCGCGCGCGTCGTCGAGCTGATGGCGGGCGAGTGCGGTCAGGTCGTCCATCGGTGGGCCTCTCACCTCGGGCGGTGCGCGCGTCTGTCCCGGTGCGCTTACCCTCCATCGTCACAGGTACGGCGCCCCGTGCAAGCCGTGGCCGCGGCGGTGGCCGGGAGGGTGACGACGCGGCGTACGTACGGAGGACGCGTACGGTCGCTCCGCCCCCGGGTCACGCCCTCCCGCGCGATGCCTGGGCCGCGCCCACTCGGCGCCTACTCCACGCCGATCAGCAGGGGCACCGACTGGCGGCCGCCTCGGTAGACGACCGTGTCGACGGCCAGGTGTCCGTCCCGTACGTAGCGCTCCAGGCGCTCGGCGAGGGTGTCGGGCACGTCCTGGCCGAGCACCAGAGTGACGAGCTCGCCGCCCGCCGACAGCATCCGGTCGAGGACGGTCTCGGCGGTGGCGGCGAGGTCGGTGCCGATCACCGCGACGTCGCCCTCGATCAGCCCCAGCAGATCCCCGGCCTGACAGATGCCCGCCATGGTCCAGGACTGCCGCTCGGCGACGGCCAGTTCGGCGTAGCGAGTGGCGCCGGCGGCCGAGGTCATGGCCACCACGTCCTCGTCGAAGCGGCGGTCCGGCGCGTGCACCGCGAGCGCGGCGATGCCCTGGACCGCCGCCCTGGTCGGGATGAGTGCGACGCGGATGCCCTCGTCGCGGGCCTGTTCGGCGGCAGCGGCGGCGGTGTGGCGCAGCTCCGCGTCGTTCGGCAGGAGCACCACCTCGTGGGCGTGGGCGCGCCGGATGGCGTCGACCAGCTCACCGCTGGCCGGGGGCTCCCCGGGGCGCGCGAGCACCGTCGTGGCTCCGGCCTCGGCGCACAGCCCGGCGAGACCCTCGCCGGGGACCACGGCGACCACGGCGCGCTGGGCGCGCTCGCGCTGGTGACCGGCGGCGGCGCCGAAGTGCGTGATCCGGATCCGGTACGGGCGGCCCGCCTCGACACCGGCCTCCACGGCGGCGCCCGCGTCGTCGACATGCACGTGCACGTTCCACAGCCCGTCGCCGCCGACCACGACGAGTGAGTCGCCGAGCGCGTCGAGCCGGCGACGTACCCGGGCGATGCCCGCCTCGTCCGTCTCCAGGAGGTAGATCACCTCGAAGGCGGGGCCGGCGGGGCTGTCGTCGGCGTCGCAGGACTCCACGACGGCGGGCAGCTCGTGCGGGCGTGCGCCCGGTGCGACGGGGGACGGGGCGTCGCCCGTGACGGCCTCCACGAGTGCGGCCAGGACGGCGAGCAGGCCCCGTCCGCCGGCGTCGACGACCCCGGCGCGGCCGAGGACGGCCAGCTGTCCGGGTGTCGCGGCGAGTGCGACGCGGGCCCCGGCGTACGCGGCGTGAACGGCCGCGCCGTCGCCGTACGCCGCGCCGTCACCGCCCCTGCCGTCCCCCGGCGGGCGCGCCGCGGCTGCCGCCGCCGCGGACGCCACCGTGAGGATCGTGCCCTCGACCGGATGCGCGACGGCCTCGCGCGCCAGCTCCGCCGCTCTGCGCAGCGCCCTGGCGAGGTGGTTCCCGCCGTCTTCCGCCGCCGCCCCGTCCTCGTCCCCGGCCCCGTCGCTCCCGGCCCCGGCCTCGCCGAGCACCTCCGCCATGCCCCGCAGGAGCTGCGCCAGGATCGTCCCGGAGTTCCCCCGGGCGCCGATCAGCGCCCCGTGCGCCATGGCCCGTACGGTGTCGGGCAGGTCCGGTACGGACGTCCCCGTCGCGTGCGCGTCGAAGACCGCCTCGACGGCTCGCGCGGCGGACTCCACCGTCAGATACAGATTCGTCCCGGTGTCCCCGTCGGCGACCGGATAGACGTTGATCGCGTCGATCTCCTCACGGTCCCGGCCCAGGGCGTCCAGCGCCAGCGAGCACCAGGTACGCACCGCTGCGGCGTCGAGGGTCTGCGGCACCTGGGGGTCCTCCTTGGCGGCCTGGGCGGGGAACTGCACCGCAGGGTAGTCCGCCCGCACCGTAGTGGCAGGTGGGAAGGGGGGCGGGACGAGGGCGGGTCCGGCCGTGGTAGTTTCGTTGCACCGGTTGGCGCGTTGTATGCTCCTCCGGTTGCCCGGCGAGAGTCGGGCCTTCTCCCCCGGCGCAGCCGACATCAGTCAATGATTCTGTCGCGCCGGAATTCACCGTAAGTGCATCTGAAGTCTTTGGAGTGACCCGTGGCTGCCAACTGCGACGTCTGCGGCAAGGGGCCGGGCTTCGGCAACAACATTTCGCACTCGCACCGCCGTACGTCCCGTCGCTGGAACCCGAACATCCAGCGCGTGCGTGCCGTGGTCGGTCGGACGCCGAAGCGGCTCAACGTCTGCACATCGTGCATCAAGGCCGGCAAGGTCTCGCGCTGACGTTCTCGTCGTAGCGCAGCCCCTGCGGTTGCCTTGAAAGCCGGTCCACCTCGGTGGACCGGCTTTTTGTCGTGCCCAACTGCCGCACCGTGTCCCCGTGGTTGAGGCCGGTCGAGGCCGGCCGAGGTCGGCCGACGCCGATGTCAGCGGAAGCGCCAGGCGTGGTCGACGGGGCCGATGCCGCCGCCCAGCGGGAAGCCGTTGGCGATCGCGCCCGTCACATACTCCTTCGCGGCCACGACGGCCGCCAGGACCCCCTGCCCCGTCCCCAGCCCCGCCGCGATCGCCGAGGCGAGCGTGCAGCCGGTCCCGTGCGTGTGCCGGTTGTCGTGACGAGGCGCGCGCAGCCAGTGCTCCTCGCCGCCGTCGGTCAGCAGATCCACGGCGTCCCCGGGCAGATGCCCGCCCTTGATCAGCACCCAGCGCGGCCCGAAGGCGAGCACGGCGGCCGCGGCACGCGGCATCTCGCTCTCGTCCCGTACCTCCACACCGGTCAGCTGGGCCACCTCGTCGAGGTTCGGGGTGGCGACGGTGGCGGTCGGCAGCAGCCTCTTCCGTACGGAGTCCAGCGCCGACGCCGCGAGCAGCGGGTCCCCGTGCTTGGAGACCCCGACCGGATCGACCACCACGGGGACGTCGGTCTCCGCGAGGAGTTCGGCGACGGTCTCCACCAGCGCGGCCGACGAGAGCATGCCGGTCTTGACGGCCTGGACGCCGATGTCGTCCACGACGCTGCGGAACTGGGCGCGTACCGCCTCCACGGGCAACTCCCAAGCGCCTTGCACGCCGCGCGAGTTCTGCGCCGTGACGGCCGTGAGCACGCTCATGCCGTGCACGCCGAAGGCCAGCATCGTCTTGAGGTCCGCCTGGATGCCCGCACCGCCGCCGGAGTCCGACCCGGCGACGGTGAGGACACGGACCGGCGCACGGGCGGGCCCGGAGGGCGGAGCGGACTCGCGGGATATGGGCATGCCCCGAACCTACTGGGCCGCCGGATCCCCGAAGCCGCCAGGTCCGGTCCGGCGGACCGGACCTAGGCCGAGTCCCCGAAGTGGTCCCAGCCGCCCTTGCTCGTCCACGGCGCCCCGTCGACCGTCACCTGCGGCAGCGCCGACGGGTTGAGGACCTCGCCGATCACCTTCCACCTCGCGGGCAGCTTGGCGTCCGGCGGGAACGTCGCCACGATCGCGTGATCCTCTCCTCCGGTCAGCACCCACTGCAGCGGATCCACGCCCACCGCCTGCCCGATGTCGTTCATCTGCGAGGGGATGTCGATGAGCCCCGACCGCAGATCGATACGGACCTTGCTCGCGTCGGCGATGTGCCCGAGATCGGCGACGAGACCGTCGCTCACGTCCGTCATCGCCGTGGCACCGAGTCCCGCCGCCGCCGGCCCCGCGTGGTACGGCGGTTCGGGCCGCCGGTGCGCCTCGACGAAGGCACGGGGTGACCGGAATCCGCGCGACAGCACCGCGTGCCCGGCGGCCGACCAGCCCAACCACCCGGTGTACGCGACGACATCGCCCGGCTGCGCGCCCGCCCTGGTCACCGGTTCGTGGTTGCGCAGATCGCCGAGCGCGGTGATCGCGAGGGTGATCGTCTCGCCCCGTACGACGTCGCCGCCGACCACCGCGGCGCCCGCGACCTGGCACTCGTCGCGGATGCCGTCCATCAGCTCGGTGGGCCAGGTGACCGGGAGTTCGGCCGGGACGACCAGGCCGAGCAGCAGCGCGGTCGGTACCGCCCCCATCGCCGCGATGTCGGCGAGATTCTGTGCGGCGGCCTTCCTCCCCACGTCGTACGCGGTCGACCAGTCGCGGCGGAAGTGCCGCCCCTCAAGGAGGATGTCCGTACTCGCCACGACCCTGCGGTCGGGTGCGGCCACCACCGCGGCGTCGTCGCCCGGCCCGAGCCGGACCGCCGGGGTGGTGGTGAGCCGGGACGTGAGCTCCCTGATGAGTCCGAACTCCCCCAACTCGCCCACGGTGCCCTTCACCGAGTCCCACCTCTCGTCGTGCGGCCGGCGGATCCGGCCAACCTGCTTGTCCGGCCGGGGTTCCGGCCCCCTGCGTCGGCCGCGCGCCCGCGGCCCGGCACCGTCACCGCTCCCGGTACCGTCACGCGTACGTCAACCTCACTGCTCCGTAGGTCACACCGCCGGTGCCGCCGTACGCGCAGGTCTCCCCGCGGCACTGGGTGACGCGATACCGTGGCGTCCCTTCTCCCCCACAAGATCCTCGTGGCCGCCCTGGAGGTTCCGTGGT
Organism: Streptomyces sp. NPDC057307; assembly: GCF_042667665.1. Taxonomy (NCBI): domain Bacteria; kingdom Bacillati; phylum Actinomycetota; class Actinomycetes; order Kitasatosporales; family Streptomycetaceae; genus Streptomyces; species Streptomyces sp. NPDC057307. The sequence goes on from NZ_JBHUZM010000071.1 coordinate 26,626, forward strand.
ACAGGCATACATCCTTATTCAGACCGAGGTGGGCAAGGCGACGACCGTCGCCGAGACCATCGCGAAGATCCCTGGAGTGATACAGGCCGAGGACGTCACCGGCCCCTACGACGTGATCGTGCGCGCCCAGTCCGACACCGTGGACGACCTCGGCCGCATGGTGGTGGCCAAAGTCCAGCAAGTGGACGGCATCACCCGCACCCTGACCTGCCCGGTCGTGCACCTGTAGCCCCCGTCTACGCTTGGCCGGTGACCCTTCCGATGCGCAGGCTATCCGGCTCCCGATCCGCCCGCCTGCCCGCCGTCCTCGTGCTCGCCGTGACAGTCGGCTGCTCCTCCACGGACGCCCCGCCGTCGGTCCCGGTTCCCAGCCCTCCGGCGGAGGAGGCGGCCTTCTGCCACGCACTGGACAAGGAGCTGCCGAAGACCGTCGCGGGGCACGACCGGAATGATCCGGAGCCGGGTTCCGCGACCACCGCCGGGTGGGGAGACGCCGCGATCGTACTGCGGTGCGGCGTCCCCCGACCCGAGCGGATGAGTGACCCCCAGGCGAAGGGCGTGGACGTGGACGGCGTCAACTGGATGCTGGAGGAACGGGATTCGGGGCCCCGGTTCACCACCACGTATCGCAAGACGTACGTGGAGGTCACGCTGGGCAAGCAGTATCTGCACGACATCAGTCCGCTGTCGGACCTCGCGGCACCGGTCGCCGACACGGTGCCGTCCAGCCTCTGAACCCCCGAGGACCTCGCGCGGACGGTGCGCGTCGTTCCCCGGCGCTTCGTCCCCCGCGCTTCGTCTCTCGGCGCGTCGCCCCTGGGCGCGGTCCCTCAGCGCAGTCCGGTCGGACGCCGCAGCGCCGCCTGGATCAGCCGGTCGATCAGCTCCGCGTAGCCGACGCCGCTCTCCTGCCACATCCGCGGGTACATCGAGATCGGCGTGAAGCCCGGCATCGTGTTGATCTCGTTGATGACGAACCCGCCGTCCTCCGTAAGGAAGAAGTCCGCGCGGACGAGTCCCTCGCAGGACACGGCGTCGTACGCCTCGACGGCGAGCCGCTGGACCTCGGCCGTCTCCTCCTCCGTAAGAGGCGCGGGCACCAGGCCGGCGGCGGCGTCGATGTACTTGGCCTCGAAGTCGTAGAACTCGTGCGACGTGACGGGCGGGATCTCGGCGGGCACGCTCGCACGCGGCCCGTCCTCGAACTCCAGTACCCCGCACTCGATCTCCCGGCCGCGCAGCAGCGACTCGACCAGGATCTTCGGGTCGTGGCGCTGTGCCTCCTCGATCGCGTCCTCCAGGCCCTCCAGGGCGTCGACCTTGGTGATGCCCATGGAGGATCCGGCGCGTGCGGGCTTCACGAAGATCGGCCAGCCGTGCTCGGCGGCGAAGTCCACGATCTTCTTGCGGGCGCCGGAGGGATCCTGCTGCCACTCGCGCGGGCGGATCACCTCGTACGGCCCGACAGGCAGTCCGTACGAGAGGAACACCCGCTTCATGTACTCCTTGTCCTGGCCGACGGCCGACGCCAGGACACCCGCGCCGACGTACGGGACGCCGGAGAGCTCCAACAGCCCCTGGAGCGTGCCGTCCTCGCCGTACGGGCCGTGCAGCACCGGGAAGACGACGTCGACCTCGCCGAGCGCCTTGGGCACGGAGCCCTGCTCGCTGTAGACGACCTCGCGGTTGCCCGGATCGACGGAGAGGACGACGCCGCCCTCCGTGGACTCGGCCAGTTCCTCGACGCTGGGCAGCCGGCGGTCGGCGATGCCCATGCGGTCCGGTTCGTCGGCGGTGAGCGCCCAGCGGCCGTCCGTGGTGATGCCGATGGGCAGCACCTCGTACTTCGTACGGTCGATGGACCGCAGTACGGCGCCGGCCGTGACCACCGAGATGGCGTGCTCGGAGCTCCGGCCGCCGAAGACGACCGCCACACGCGGCTTGCGGAGCTGCTGCTCAGGGCTCTGGGGGAGGTTCTCGCTGCTCATATCGCGATGAGGTTACCTGCTGGCCGCCACGGAGTCAGCGGCGTTCGGGCTTGGCGCTGCGCGCCATCAGCTCCTTCACCGCGACGAGCGGGGGCTTCCCCTCGTGGACGATGCTCACGACCGTTTCGGTGATGGGCATGTCGACATCGTGGCGCTGGGCCAGATCCAGCACCGACTGGCAGGACTTGACGCCCTCCGCGGTCTGGGTGCTCGCCGCGATCGTCTGCTCCAGCGTCATGCCGCGCCCGAGGTTGGTGCCGAAGGTGTGGTTGCGCGAGAGGGGCGAGGAACACGTCGCGATGAGATCGCCCATTCCGGCGAGGCCGGAGAAGGTGTGCGGGTCGGCGCCCATCGCCAGCCCCAGGCGCGTGGTTTCGGCGAGGCCGCGCGTCATCAGCGACGCCTTGGTGTTGTCGCCGAGTCCCATGCCGTCGGCGATGCCGACGGCGAGACCGATGACGTTCTTGACGGCGCCGCCGAGTTCGCAGCCGACCACGTCGGTGTTCGTGTACGGGCGGAAGTACGGCGTGTGGCAGGCCGCCTGGAGCCGGTTGGCGACGGCCTCGTCGGTGCACGCCACGACGGCGGCGGCGGGCTGCCTGGCGGCGATCTCACCGGCGAGGTTGGGGCCGGTGAGGACGGCGACCCGGTCGGCCGGCGCCTTGGCCACCTCGCCGATCACCTCGCTCATGCGCTTCGCGGTGCCCAGTTCGACGCCCTTCATCAGGGAGACGAGGACGGTGTCCGAGGGCAGCAGCGAAGCCCATTCGGCGAGATTGGCGCGCAGGGTCTGCGAGGGGATGGTGATGACGGTGAACTCGGCGTCCCTGGCGGCCTCCGCCGGGTCGGTCGTGGCCCGTACGGAGGAGGGCAGTTCGACGCCCGGCAGATAGTCCGGGTTGGTGCGGGTGTTGTTGACAGCGTCGACGACCTCGGGGCGGCGGGCCCAGAGAGTCACCTCGCATCCCGCGTCCGCGAGAATCATGGCGAACGCCGTTCCCCACGATCCCGTCCCGAAGACCGCGACGCGCGTCACTTCAACCCCTCTTCCGCGGCCTTGCGCCGCTTCTCATCCAGAACCTTGCGGTGGTCGTACGGTGCGGCCGGCGCCGGTTCGCCGCGTACCTCGGCGAGCAGTTCGGTGATGGCGGCCATGATGACCTCGGTGACCTCACGGAGGAGTTCGGGCGTCGGGTCCTTGCCGTAGAAACGGGAGAGGTCGATCGCCGGGCCGGCCTGTACGCGCAGTGTCTTGCGCGGAAAGAGGCGGACCTTGTCCTCCTTGGCGTACGGCGGTATCACCAGATTGGCGCCCCACTGGGCGACGGGAATGACGGGCGCCTCCGTAAGGAGGGCGACGCGCGCGACGCCGGTCTTGCCGGTCATCGGCCACATGTCGGGGTCGCGGGTGAGGGTGCCTTCGGGATAGAACGCGACGCATTCCCCACGCTCGATGGCGTTCACGGCGGCCCGGAATGCGTCCAGGGCGTTGGAGCTCTCGCGATAGACGGGAATCTGTCCGGTGCCGCGGAGCATCATGCCGACGAAAGGCACGTCGAAGAGCGCCGCCTTGGCGAGCAGTCGCGGCACCCGGCCGCTGTTGTACTGGAAGTGTCCGTAGGAGAGAGGGTCCAGAGCCGAGTTGTGGTTCACGGCGGTGATGAATCCGCCGTGGGACGGAATGTGTTCCATTCCCCGCCAGTGCCGCTTGAACAGAACGAGCAACGGCGGTTTCGCGATGACCGCTGCCAGGCGGTACCAGAAGCCGATTCTGGGGCGGGACACTCGGACACCTTTCTCTGTGGCCTGGCTTGGGCCGGCCCTGGCTGCTGGGGGTCAAGTGTCGCCCCAGCCCTCTGCTCTGTCGAGAACACCGTACGCCCCGGTCCACGGGCCGAACCTGGGGGCTCAGTCAGCCATTCCCGGGGCGAGGTGGGCCCTCTACCGCGTCGTGCGGCGCGATCGGGCCACAATAGAGTGCCGAACGCTCAAGGACGGAGAGCCCGCCACGAATACCGACCCGACCGCCTCCTGGTCCCTGGTCGTCCCGCTCAAGCCGCTCGTGGTGGCCAAGAGCAGGCTCGCCAGGTCGACGGGCGAGCTGCTGCGGCCCCGGCTGGCGCTGGCGTTCGCGCAGGACACCGTCGCCGCGGCGCTGGCCTGCCCCGTCGTACGCGACGTGGTGGTCGTCACCGACGATCCGCTGGCCACGGCCGAACTGACGGCGCTGGGCGCCCGCACGGTCCCCGACAGCCCGGCGGCCGGCCTCAACGCGGCGCTGGCGCACGGCGCGCGGGCGGTCAGGGCGGACCGGCCGGGGGCGGCCGTCGCGGCCCTCAACGCCGATCTGCCCGCGCTGCGGCCCGCCGAGCTGGCGCGGGTGCTCACCGCCGCCCGGGATTTTCCGCGCGCATTTCTCGCCGACGCCGCCGAAATCGGTACGACTTTGCTGGCCGCGCGGCCCGGATCGGAATTGAATCCGGCATTCGGCGGCCCTTCACGGCACCGGCATTTGTCGACGGGCGCCACGGAAATTGTCCTGGCCGGTGTGGATTCCGTACGGCGCGATGTCGATACGGGCGAGGATCTGCTGGCCGCCGCGGCCCTGGGGCTCGGCCCGTACACGGCGCGGCGTCACACGGCCCCCGGCCCGGTCGGCGCCCCGCTCTCCGACCCCGCCCACGGGGCGCGGCCGGGCCGCTGACCGATACGCTGGCGGCCATGCAGGCGACCGCGTACACCTTCGAATCCGAGACCCGCAGCGGCAGTGTGCTGCTCGACGACGGGACCCCGGTGGACTTCGACGCCGCGGCGTTCGACGCGGGCGGTCTGCGGCTGTTGCGGCCCGGTCAGCGGGTCCGTATCGAACGCGCGGGCGGGGACAGCGGGAACATCACCCTGGTGACGCTCCAGACCTTCTGAGGGCCGTGGGACGCCGCCGTACGCGCTCCTCCCCCCGGCCCCGACAGTCCCGGCAACGCCGCGGGCCGGGCTCCCCGAGGGGAGCCCGGCCCGGCGCGTGAGTGGCCCTACGGCCTTGTGCCGCTTACTTGTTCCTCGCGGTGGCCTTCTTGGCGGTGGTCGTGCGCGCGGCCACCTTTCGGGCGGGCGCCTTCTTGGCGGTCGCCTTCTTGGCCGGCGCGGTCTTCTTCGCCGTGGCCTTCTTGGCCGCGCCCGTCTTCTTCGCGGTGGTCTTCTTGGCGGCCGTGGTCTTCTTCGTGGCCGTCTTCTTGGCGGTGGCCGTGGTCTTCTTGGCCGCCCTCTTGACGGTGCCCGCGACCGCGGTCTTCCTGGCGGCGGTCTTCTTCGCCGTCGCCTTCTTGGCGGTGGCCTTCTTGGCCGCGGCCTTGGCGGTCGTACGGGTGGAAGAACCGCCCGAGAGGCTGCCCTTGGGGGCCTTCTTGACGGCCACGTCGTTCTTGGGAAGCTTCTTCGAGCCGCTCACCAGGTCCTTGAAGCCCTGTCCCGCGCGGAAACGCGGCACCGACGTCTTCTTGACCCGGACCCGCTCACCCGTCTGCGGGTTACGGGCGTAACGGGCCGGGCGGTCGACCTTCTCGAACGAACCGAAGCCGGTGACGGATACCCGCTCACCCGCGACGACGGCGCGGACAACAGCGTCCAGTACCGCGTCGACCGCGTCGGCCGCCTGCTGGCGACCGCCGACCTTGTCCGCAATTGCTTCTACGAGCTGCGCCTTGTTCACGTCTTCCCCTTCGGAGACATTGCCAGAACGAAAGTGTTCAAGCTTTTCCGCACGTTAGGCAGATATATACCGCAAATCAAACACGAAACGGGCTAATCACCCTAGTGCCGCAACGAAGTCGACCCCGCGGAGTTCCGCGGCTTCAGTCGCCTTGCGGGAATCGACCCTCGTCGAGGTCCTTCATCAAGCGGTCCAGACGACGTGCCGCGTCTAAGAGATCGTGTTTGGCCGCGGCCGTGATGACCAGCAGCTTCCGGGTCAGCGCCATCCGTACGCCCTCCGGGACTTGCAGTGCGCGCACCCTTGTGTGCGCTTCCTTGAGTCGGTCCGCGACCACTCCGTAAAGCTCGAGTTGGCTGTCGCGTTCCATGCACCGATTGTGCCATCTGGGGCGAGTTGTCGCCCGACGGGGTCTCAACAAGGCACTGCGCCCCCTACCGGAAGGCAGAGGGCGCAGGTGGGGAAAAGCGCTGATCAGACGGCAATTGTGCGGGGTTTGAAGGACGGCCGGGAGGCCTCGTACGCGGCGATGTCCGCTTCGTTCTTCAGGGTGAGACCGATGTCGTCGAGGCCGTTGAGGAGCCGCCAGCGGGCGTTCTCGTCCAGCTCGAAATCGGCCGTCACCGTTGCTCCGTCGGGGCCCTCGGCGCGCACCTGGCGCGCTTCGAGGTCCACCGTCACCGTCGCGGTGGGGTGCGCCTCGGTCAGTTCCCAGAGGTGGTCGACGACGCGCTGCTCCAGAACGACGGTCAACAGACCGTTCTTGAGGGAGTTGCCGCGGAAGATGTCGGCGAACCGGGAGGAGATGACGGCGCGGAAGCCGAAGTTCTGCAGCGCCCACACGGCGTGTTCGCGTGACGAGCCCGTGCCGAAGTCGGATCCGGCGATCAGCACCGAGGCGCCCTGCCGCTCGGGCCGGTTGAGCACGAAGTCCGGGTCCTTGCGCCAGGCCTCGAACAGCCCGTCCTCGAAACCGTCGCGCGTGACCTTCTTGAGCCAGTGCGCCGGGATGATCTGGTCGGTGTCGACGTTGCTGCGACGCAGCGGGACGGCCCGGCCGGTGTGTGTGGTGAAAGCGTCCATGGCGCTCAGGCCTCCACGGGGGTGCGGGTGTCGGACAGGTCGGCGGGCGAGGCCAGATGGCCCAGCACTGCGGTGGCCGCGGCCACCTGCGGGGAGACGAGGTGGGTCCGGCCGCCCTTGCCCTGCCTGCCTTCGAAGTTGCGGTTCGAGGTCGACGCGGAGCGCTCGCCGGGCGCGAGTTGGTCGGGATTCATGCCCAGACACATCGAACAGCCCGCGTGCCGCCATTCGGCGCCCGCGCCGGTGAAGACCTTGTCCAGGCCCTCGGCCACGGCCTGGAGCGCGACCCGTACCGAGCCCGGGACCACCAGCATCCGTACGCCGTCGGCGACTTTGCGGCCGTCCAGGATGGAGGCGGCCGAGCGCAGGTCCTCGATACGGCCGTTGGTGCACGAACCTACGAAGACGGTGTCCACCTTGATGTCCCGCAGCGCCTGCCCGGCGGTCAACCCCATGTACTCCAGGGCCTTTTCGGCGGCGAGCCGCTCCGAAGCGTCCTCGTACGAAGCGGGGTCGGGGACGTGCGTCGACAGCGGCGCGCCCTGGCCGGGGTTGGTGCCCCAGGTGACGAACGGGGCCAGTTCCGTGGCGTCGATGAAGACCTCGGCGTCGAAGACGGCGTCGTCGTCGGTGCGCAGCGTCCGCCAGTACTCGACCGCGGCGTCCCAGTCGGCCCCCTCGGGGGCGTGGTCGCGGCCCTGGAGGTAGTCGAAGGTGGTCCGGTCCGGGGCGATCATGCCCGCCCTGGCGCCGGCCTCGATCGACATGTTGCAGATGGTCATGCGGGCTTCCATCGAGAGCTTCTCGATGGCGGAGCCGCGGTATTCGAGGATGTAGCCCTGGCCGCCGCCGGTGCCGATCCGGGCGATGACGGCCAGGATCAGGTCCTTGGCCGTGACGTCGGCGGGCAGTTCGCCCTCGACCGTGATGGCCATGGTGCGGGGGCGGGCCAGCGGCAGCGTCTGGGTGGCCAGGACGTGCTCGACCTGACTGGTGCCGATACCGAAGGCGAGCGCGCCGAAGGCGCCGTGGGTGGAGGTGTGGCTGTCGCCGCACACGACGGTGGTGCCGGGCTGGGTCAGCCCCAGCTGCGGGCCCACGACGTGGACGACACCCTGCTCGACGTCGCCCAGCGGATGCAGCCGTACGCCGAAGTCCGCGCAGTTCTTGCGCAGCGTCTCCAGCTGAACGCGGGAGACGGGGTCGGCGATCGGCTTGTCGATGTCGATCGTCGGGGTGTTGTGGTCCTCGGTCGCGATGGTGAGGTCGAGCCGCCGCACCTGCCGGCCGTTCTGGCGCAGACCGTCGAAGGCCTGCGGGCTCGTCACCTCGTGCAGCAGGTGCAGATCGATGAAGAGAAGGTCGGGCTCGCCCTCGGCGCGCCGGACGACATGGTCGTCCCAGACCTTCTCCGCGAGTGTCCTACCCATCGCTTTCCCTTCGGCCGGCAGCGCCGCCGGCAGTCCTGGAGATATGTGGGGCCCACGCCGGTGTCCCACGTGCCCGCGTCGGCTGCGAACCCGGTTCGTGTACGGGCCCGTCCCTACAGGTTGGCAAGTTCCTCGGAAAATTGAACTTGCGTTTCACAGAGTGAGACGCGAGTATCGTTGCATGGACAACTCTAGCGGCGTCGGCGTTCTCGACAAGGCGGCTCTGGTACTGAGCGCCCTGGAGTCCGGTCCGGCCACCCTCGCCGGGCTGGTCGCTGCGACCGGGCTCGCACGGCCCACGGCCCACCGGCTGGCCGTGGCCCTGGAACACCACCGGATGGTGGCGAGGGACATGCAGGGCCGGTTCATCCTCGGTCCGCGGCTCGCCGAGCTGGCGGCGGCGGCCGGCGAGGACCGTCTGCTGGCGACGGCCGGGCCGGTGCTCACACATCTGCGCGACGTCACCGGGGAGAGCGCCCAGCTCTACCGGCGCCAGGGCGACATGCGGATCTGCGTGGCCGCCGCCGAGCGCCTGTCCGGTCTGCGGGACACGGTGCCCGTCGGCTCCACGCTCACCATGAAGGCGGGCTCGTCGGCGCAGATCCTGATGGCGTGGGAGGAGCCGGAGCGGCTGCACCGCGGCCTTCAGGGGGCGCGGTTCACGGCCACGGCGCTCTCCGGCGTACGGCGGCGGGGCTGGGCCCAGTCGATCGGTGAGCGCGAGCCGGGCGTCGCCTCGGTCTCGGCGCCGGTGCGCGGGCCGTCCAACCGGGTCGTCGCGGCGGTGTCGGTGTCCGGTCCGATCGAGCGGCTCAGCCGGCACCCGGGGCGGATGCACGCCCAGGCGATCATCGACGCGGCGGGGCGGTTGTCGGAGGCGCTGCGCCGCACCAGCTGATCCGGTCCACGCGCACCGCACACCGCACACCGCACACCGGAGGCTCGGCACCGCGGACCGCGCGGCCGCCCAACTCCGCCCCGTACGCCGCGGAGTTACGAGCCGAGGCGGTCGGCCGCGCGCTCGCCGCGGCGGCCCACGGGGACGACCTCCGTGGCCGCGCCGAGGCCGAACGCCGGCATGTTGATGTAGACGCTCTCGTACGAGCCCGCCGGGACGACGTACGTCTCGTGCCAGAAGCCCACCTTGCCCTTGCCGGCGCGCACCCGGCGGTTGAACTCGGTCCACGCGGGGCGGTGCTCGCCGTCCGGCGCGGAGGCGTACGCGAGCAGCTTCTCCTTCGAGTCCCAGTACTGGACGATGTACAGCACCCGCGGGAAGCCCAGCAGCGACTGGACGCCGATGAGGCCGCTGCCCTTGTCGCGCGACAGCTCCCTGAGCATCCTCGGCATGGCCGTGAACACCGGCCACCAGCTGCGCAGGGCGCGGAAGTTGTTGATGCGCATCCCGACGATGAAGACGACGACGTCGCCCTCGGCGGCCGCGGTCATCCGGCCCTCGATCAGCTTCGTACCCATGACGGTCCCCCTGCTTCCGGCCGCGCGAAGGCGGCGGTACGGGTGGCGACTCCCTTTGGAGAGTGCCACTATCCATGATTGGATAGTGGCACTCTCCAAGGGATGGTGCAACCGGTATGCGGATGGCGGAGCTGAGTGAGCGCAGTGGGATTCCCACCGCCACGATCAAGTACTACCTGCGGGAGGGGCTGCTCAGGCCGGGCCACCGGGTCACCGCCACACAGTCGGCGTACGACGACGAGCATCTGCGCCGGCTGCGCCTCGTCCGCGCGCTGATCCAGGTCGGCCGGATGCCGGTCGCCACCGCGCGCGAGGTCCTCACGGCCATCGAGGACGACTCCATCGACCACCACACGCGTCTGGGGGCGGCGATCGCGGCGCTGCCCGGCGACGGGGCGCTGGACGCCGCGTTCGACGCCGACGAGCTGGACGAGGTCACGGAGTCCGCGCGGCGCCGGGCGGAGGAGCTGTTCGAGGAGCTGGGCTGGACGCACGCGCCGCGGGTGGGCGCCTCGGAGGCGTCGTACCGCGTCCTGGTGGGCGCGATCGCCGGGCTGTCCAGGACCGGCTATCCGTGCGAGGTGTCGGACCTGCTGCCGTACGGGCGGCTGGCCGACCAACTCGGCGTCACCGACATCGACATGGTGGAGCGGTACGGGGACCCGTACGAGCAGGTGGAGGCGGCGGTGGCGCTCACCGTGCTGTACGAGCCGGTGCTGCTGAGCCTGCGCCGGCTGGCGGAGGCCGAGGAGTCCAACCGGCGCTACAGTCCTGGGAATTGAGCGCGTCGAGCCGGACACGGGACGGCACACGGCACCGGGCGACGGAAAAGGCCCTCCGCGATGGCGGAGGGCCTTGTCGTCACGTACCCCCGACCGGATTCGAACCGGCGCTACCGCCTTGAGAGGGCGGCGTGCTAGGCCGCTACACAACGGGGGCTAGCTGATGGAGCATTGAGCTGGGCTACCAGGACTCGAACCTAGAACAACGGAACCAGAAACCGTCGTGTTGCCAATTACACCATAGCCCAAGGTGGTTCAGACTTTCGTACTGCGTACCCCCGACCGGATTCGAACCGGCGCTACCGCCTTGAGAGGGCGGCGTGCTAGGCCGCTACACAACGGGGGCCCTAGCGATCCTGCATCGACATGTCCGGGTGCGACCCGAAGAAATCGGAGAGAAGGATCTGTACCCCCGACCGGATTCGAACCGGCGCTACCGCCTTGAGAGGGCGGCGTGCTAGGCCGCTACACAACGGGGGCCTTGCAGAAGAACTCTGCGGCTGGGCTACCAGGACTCGAACCTAGACTAACGGAACCAGAAACCGTCGTGCTGCCAATTACACCATAGCCCACCAAAACTCAACCCCCGAGGCGGGGGTTTTGTTTGGGTTTGCGCCTTCCGGCCAGACCTTGCGGTCTCTGGGGCGGCGCAGGAAGAACATTACCCGATGGGGGACGGCGCTCCAAAACGAGTATCACCGCGCAGCAGAGCGGGCAGGCGGTCCAGATCGGTGATCGTCACCAGCTCGGGGCGGCCGCCGAGCCGCCCCCGGTCGAGCCAGACTCCGGCCAGTCCGGCGGCGGTGGCGCCGCCGGCGTCGATGTCCGGTTCGTTCCCCACGTAGGCGACTTCGGCGGGGTCCAGCTCCAGGGCGTCGCACGCCGCGTGGAAGGCGGCGGCGTCGGGCTTGGAGACACCCAGCTCGGCGGCGCACAGGACGGCCTCGAAGTAGTCCCGTACGCCGAGGACGCGGAGCTTGCGGTCCTGGTTGTGGATGCTCGAATTGGACAGGACGGCCTGGCGGTAGTCGGGGGCCAGGGAGTCCAGCGCGGCGAGGGCGTCGGGGAAGAGCTTCCAGGCGGACTCGTAGTGCGCGACGTAGCGGTCGAACCAGGCGTCGGCGTCGGTGTCGCTCAGCGCCTCCGTACGGAGGAACTGCCGGACGCGGTCGCGCCGCTGTCCTTGGAAGGTGGTCTCGCCGTCGGCGAACCGCAGCCACTGGATGTCGGTGATCTCCCGCCAGTGCGCGAGGGCCTGCTCGGCGGTACCGAACCGACCGGCGAGCCCCTCTGCCGCGAGATGCAGCCGCATCCCGGCGCGGTCGGCGGTGGTGTAGTCGAAGAGGGTGTCGTCGATGTCCCAGACGACGGCGCGGATCGGCATACGACGACGGTACCGGGGGCGGGGGGGCTGCCGACCCTGTCGCTCGTACGGGTTCCATGACGCGGTCGGGCATCGTGCCGTGTGTCGGACATGCCTAGCATGGCGGTCCCGTTCGCCCCACCCGCCGAGGGAGTTGATCATGATCCCTGAAGTGGACCCGGATGCCTGCGAGAGAACCCCGGAGGCCGTTCGCACGGCGCTGCAACGGCGCCCCGACTGGTTGCAGGCCTTCGAGCAGGACTGGCTGAGCGCGGCGGCCGACTTCGATCAGGCGGCTCTGGCCGGCGTCGTGGACAAGTGGTTCCCCTTCGCCTGCGCCTGCGCGACCCCGGGGTACCTGGACGACTCCGAACACACGATCAAGCGGATGGCGGAAGGCGACACCGAGGGCATGGTCTTCCGGGACGCGGAGGGCGGGGAGTACGACGCCGAGAACAACCCGGTGGCGGTGGCTTCGTGACGTACGTCGTGTCGAACCGGTTTGTCCTGATCGACGTCGTCGACCTCGTGGCGCTCTGAGGCACCCCGCGCCGTGGGGCACGACGAAGGGGGTGGCGG